>CAYLJB010000039.1:19478-23155 GCA_964383785.1 uncultured Fluviicola sp. | reverse complement strand
TGAAATTGAACGAAAAGATCAAGGTCAAACGAAAATCAAATAAAACGTACACCGTGCCTCTGATCATTGACCTGGAAAATGGCGCCTTGATCACCCTCATGAAAAATGCAGGTAAAAAAGAAGTGCCCGTTACGATCAAAGGTATTGCCAAAGGAAGCGTGCTCGGAATCTCGAAGAAATTTGAATTCTCTGAAACGAAAAAGGTGAATCCCGGAAATTTGAAATCACTTTTAGGAAAATAAAAAAAGAGGCCTTTTGAGCCTCTTTTTTGTTTGGTATTCGGATTACTTCTGCAGTAATGCTTTCATGTTTGTGCGTGCGTTCAAGAAGCTTGCAAGTTCTGAAATAGCAATGCGCTCTTGTTGCATGTTGTCGCGGTCACGAACAGTAACAGTATTGTTTTCCAAGGTTTCGTGATCCACCATGATACAGAACGGCGTTCCGATCGCATCTTGACGGCGGTAACGTTTCCCCGGAGAATCTTTTTCGTCATACTGACAATTGAAGTCGAAACGCAATTCGTTAAAGATCTCGGTAGCTTTTTCCGGCAAACCATCTTTCTTCGTCAAGGGCATTACCGCTACTTTATATGGTGCCAAAGCAGCAGGTAGTTTCAACACCACACGCTCTGATCCATCTTCCAATTTTTCATTCTTGTAACAAGCACTCATCACAGCCAGGAACATGCGGTCTAATCCCACCGACGTTTCTACCACGTAAGGAACGTAGCTCTGATTCAACTCCGGATCGAAATACTGTAGTTTTTTGCCGGAATATTGTTCGTGTTGTTCCAATTCCTTGAAGCCCATCGGGAAATCAAACTCGATGTCACAAGCCGCGTTTGCGTAATGCGCCAATTTGATGTGGTCGTGCTCGCGGTAGTAACGATCACCCAAGCCCAAGGCTTTGTGCCAGTTCAAACGCGTCGTTTTCCAGTGCTCGTACCATTTCATCTCCTCACCCGGACGGCAAAAGAATTGCATTTCCATTTGTTCGAATTCGCGCATGCGGAAAATGAACTGACGGGCAACGATCTCGTTACGGAAAGCCTTACCGATCTGCGCGATCCCGAAAGGGATCTTCATACGTCCCGTTTTCTGTACGTTCAAGAAATTCACGAAAATTCCCTGAGCCGTTTCCGGACGCAAGTAGATGGTTGCAGCATCTCCGGCCACAGAACCCAATTCAGTAGAGAACATCAAGTTGAACTGACGTACTTCTGTCCAGTTGCGGGAACCTGAGATCGGACAAACGATCTCCAGATCTTCGATCAATTGTTTCACGCCTTCCAGATCATTGTTCTCCAACGTTTCGCGCATGCGGTCCTCGATCTCGGTAATCTTGGTCTCGTTGCGCAACACATTCGGGTTGGTAGCACGGAATTGTGCTTCGTCAAAAGCATCTCCAAATTTCTTGGACGCTTTCTCTACCTCCTTGTTAATCTTCTGGCGGATCTTTTCGATGTGTTCTTCGATCAACACATCCGCGCGGTAGCGTTTTTTCGAATCTTTGTTATCGATCAATGGATCGTTGAACGCATCTACGTGTCCGGAAGCTTTCCAAGTAGTTGGGTGCATGAAGATCGCGGCATCGATCCCGACAATGTTGTCGTTCATCTGAACCATCGCTTTCCACCAATATTGCTTGATGTTGTTCTTCAATTCTGCTCCCAATTGACCGTAATCATAGGTCGCTGCAAGTCCGTCATAGATCTCTGAAGAAGGAAAAACAAATCCGTATTCCTTCGCATGCGAAATCACTTCCTTAAGTAGATCGTCTTTTTGTTCCATGCGGCAAATTTAGTGGTTTAACTGACAAATCGGTGGATGAATACGCGGAATACCAAAAAAGTAAGGCGAAATTTGCGGTTCAAGAAGGTATAAAATGGCATGATTTTATTAAGCCTATTTCGAAAGTAGGTGTACAACGCTTTTTTACATTAATTTTAACCAAACGAAAATTGTATGAACAAGATGATGAAGAACATTTTTGGATTGATGCTACTTTGCTTGATGGCGCTTCCGGTATTCGGACAAAAGAAAGGCAAAGCTCCGAAGCTTGAACCGGGAATCTACGCGCAATTTACTACAACAAAAGGAGTGATCCTGGTAAAATTGGAACATGAAAAAACACCGATGACGGTTGCGAATTTCGTTGGACTAGCAGAAGGAAAATTCACCGTCTTTGATACGATCACGTTCGCAAAACCATTCTACGATGGCTTGAAATTTCACCGTGTGATCGCAGACTTCATGATCCAGGGTGGTGATCCGCAAGGAACAGGAATGGGTGGTCCGGGCTATAAATTCTTCGACGAAACCCGTTCAGATCTAAAACACGACGGACCAGGAGTTCTTTCTATGGCAAACAGCGGGCCGGCTACAAACGGAAGTCAGTTCTTCATTACCCACAAAGAAACGCCTTGGTTAGATGGAAAGCACACCGTTTTCGGACGTGTAATTCAAGGACAAGATGTGGTGAACGCCATTGCACAGAACGACGAGATGAAGCAGGTTAAGATCTTGCGCATCGGGAAAGAGTTCAAGAAGTGGAACGCAACCGAAGTTTTCAAAGCGGCCTACAAAACAGCCCAAGCAGCTGAAGAAGAACGCAAGGCAGAGAAAGCGCGTTTGGACAGTTTGGAGAAGATCCGTACGGACAAGATCGCAAAAATGTCGGAAGCTGAATACAAGGCATATTTGTTGGAAGAAGTGCGCAAGAAATATCCTGAAGCACAGCAAACAGCAAGTGGATTGGTATATGTGATCCAACGTGTAGGAAACGGAACGAAAGCAAAAACGGGCGATATGGTTTCTACACATTACCGCGGAACCTTGTTGGACGGAACCAAATTCGATGCGTCTTACGATCGCAACCAACCGTTGAACTTCACGCACAACGTGGGTCAGATGATCAAAGGATACGACGAAGCAGTTTCCTTATTAGACGTTGGCGGAAAGGGAATCTTCATCATTCCTTACTTCAATGCCTACGGAAAAGGTGGTCGTCCGCCGGTAATTCCAGCTTACAGTGATTTGGTTTTCGAGATCGAATTATTGAGCGCTACTCCGGCTCCGGAACCGATGAAAAAAGATCCAAAATAATCTTAGATAAATACATGCAAGGGCTGTTCTTCGGAACGGCCCTTTTTTGTTTTGGCAAGATCCGCCGGTTCGATTTTTCTTGGAAATTTTGTAGGTTTGAGAAAAGGACGAAACAAAGACAAACCTTCGCCTATCCATCTGTATGGTTTGCTAAAGGGAAGTTTTTATTCGCCTATATATAAGTTATGCACAATTTAAAACCACAACACGTCAATGTCACAGAAAAACGCACTGTTAATAATAACCATTCTTGTATCGGTAATTACATCATGTAAAATTCAAGACCAAATACGTTCCTATAACCAAATTATCAGTCCTGCAAGTAATGGTGATGTACTTTTAACTTTATCTCGACTTGATAGTGTAGATCGTTTTAGGAATCCATTGATAAATCGTAAGTATCAAAAACTGAAGAAAAGCTATCACTCACGATTTTCAGAAACGAATGAAACAGCAGAAGTTTTAAGTAAAAATGAGGTAATAAATGATATTTGCACCTTCTATCGGGATTATTGGAAAACAAAGATGCTAGAAGCAACTGTAAATAGTGATTCAATTCTATACGAAAATCTC
>CAYLJB010000039.1:0-19468 GCA_964383785.1 uncultured Fluviicola sp. | reverse complement strand
AAATGAACTGATCAGTGCAGCTGCGACGGCGAGATCTACCGCGGTTTCACTGATATTCAAACCACCGGTTATATTGAGAAAAATGTCATAATCACCAAGCATTACACCGGAAAACTTTTCAAGAACAGCAACAATCAGTGCAAGTTTTTTCTGATTAATGGAATTCAAGATTTATTGATCTGGGATAAACAAAGTCAATCAAAATATACGGTACAATTACCAGAAGCAAAGATTGACATCAACGTAATTTTCATTGAGAACTATGTATTGAGAGGAGCTTCTGACTACGCTACTTTCGGTTATTCGCAAATTGGAGGCTGGGCAAGTAACAACGATTCGAGTCTTTTTTGCAACAAGGGAACGTATAAATTGAATTCTGAAAAGTTTCAATACTCCTATTTGAAGCACGAATCCATGCATTTTCTTGACATTAAAAATTATCCCAATTTGGAACCCGCTGATTTAGAATACAGAGCTAAGCTCATTGAACTTATCTACTGCACAGAAAAATCCATCTATAAAAGACTTGACGAGTTTATTATGCGTGCATCAAATGAAAGTCGAGAAGACGCTCATCCTTTTGCAAACTATCACTTGATCTGCCAACTATCTAAAAAGTTATTCAATAACGAATTTGAAGCAGATATTTCGAAATGGAAATCTTTAACTCCAGAAGAGATTAACAAAGCAAGTCATGAGCTATTTCAGAATGGAACGGAACTATTAAAAGCAAACCCAAACCTAAATAGAATTATAGAAAATGTGTATAACATCAACTAAAAGCCACGGGCTGAACAACTATAATCGAGAAGCCCGCGTCTCTTAGTTGAGGACCGTTAGTAGTCATTGCCGGAAGAAACATGAAACAGGACAAAATGAACATTCAAGAACAAATCAAAAATTACATTGCTTCACAACCTGACACAAAACGTTCTGACATTGAAACTTTGCATAAACACATTTTAAAAATATTCCCAAAAGGAAAATTATGGTTTTTAGACGGTAAGGATGACAAAGGCAAAATTGTTGCCAATCCTAATATTGGCTATGGACTTCTGACCATGAAATATGCTAGTGGTAAAACCAATGATTTTTACCAAGTTGGTATAAGCGCAAACACAATGGGTATATCGGTTTATATTATGGGCATTCAAGACAAAAAGTATTTACCTGAAACCTATGGAAAAACCATCGGCAAGGCAAGTGTAACTGGATATTGTATTAAGTTCAAGACACTTAACGACATAAATATTGACATCCTTAATGCTGCAATTCGAGACGGTGTTAAACAGACCTCCTAAACGATAATGAATCACGATTTTTAAATCAAAGACACGTAAATAGGAGTAAAAAACAAGGAAAATGGTTTTTTGTAAGAACTTTCATACCTGGAAATGTGTTGCATGTTGCTGGGCCACCAACTTTAAAACGATCAACCAATGGTTCCTTAGAATTCAAAATGAAGTAAAATCTCCCCCAAACAAAAAGGGCTATTCACTTGGAATAGCCCTTTTCTATGCTGTTTTGTAATCTGCTTACAATTGTCCGTCTGAGTGGTAGCGACCTTGCTTGTACACTTCGACTTTCAACAAGATTCCATCGCGGTCGTAAACGTAAAGCTTACCATCCCACAATTTACCGTTCTTGAAGATACCGTCTTGCCAGATCTCTTTATCCTCGTTATACACTTTGTTATAACCGTTCGGCTGCCACTTCACACCTTGCGTATCAGGCGTACCTTTGATCGCCGGCGGAACTTTGTTGGATTGTCCCGGATCTTTCACTGTTTCCATTGGATTAACCGGCTCTTTTTGAGTAGTTGTTCCAACTGAACCATCCGCGTTGAACGTAGTGATCTCTTTCACATCTCCATTAGGCCAGTAGCGGTAAGCTGTCCCAGTCGGTGTTCCGTTGTTGGCAACGTACACATACTCCAACTGCCCGTTAGGATAGTAATATTTCACTTTTCCTTGCTCCTTACCCAATTCGTTGTAATTGGCTTCGAATTCTTTTACGCCGTTCTCATGGAAACGCACCAACGAATCGTGGTACTGATTCTTAATGTAAGTACCAGCTTCTTTTACTTTTCCATTTGCGTGATACTTGGTATAAGCACCTTTCGGACGATTATTTTCATATTCACCCTTCAGTTTCGGTGTAACACCGTCGTTGTGGTATTTAATCCAAATACCTTCCTTACGGTCGTCCACGTACTTACCTTCTTCCACTTTTCCCTCTGCAGGAATTCCCGATTCTGGCCGATCTTTACCGTAGTAGATCCACTTACCTTGTTTTCTCCCCTGATCATCCTTGCGATTCAGCTTGTCATCCTGATCGTTTACACGACTAGCATAACTAAAATTAACCGCAGTGAGGAACAAGAATAAGATGCCTAAGTGCTTTAATGTACACATGTTACAATCAAATTAGTTCAGTAGCGCAATTTAAAGATATATTAATTTTCCAAACATGTGCCACATTCTATAATATTTTCGATAAATTATTTAAAAACGTCGACAAAAAGGTTAATTATTGATTATCGAGTGAAATATTAACGTTGTCTAACATTGTTTTAACCATCCTGTTCAAATTATAACATTCTTCCCAGCCCCAATTTTCACGCGCGGTACTATCGTCGATAGACGCCGGCCATGAGTCGGCAATTGCCTGTCTGAAATCCGGTTCATAGGAGATTGAAAAGTCAGGTAAAAACGACTGAATTTCCTTCGCCAATTCGGCAGGCGTAAAACTCAAAGCCGATAAATTATAACTGGAACGAATTTTTACTTTTTCTGCAGGAGCTTCCATCAATTCGATGGTTGCACGGATCGCATCATCCATGAACATCATCGGCAACGCACTGTCTTCTTTTAAGAAACAGTTGAAATGCTTTCCTGCCTTAGCTTTGTAGAAGATATCCACCGCATAATCGGTAGTTCCACCACCCGGCAAGCTCTTATAAGAGATCAATCCAGGATAACGTATTGAACGCACATCCACACCAAACTTGTTGAAATAGTATTCGCACCAACGCTCACCCGCCTGCTTCGAAATTCCGTATACCGTACTCGGTTCCATCACGGTATACTGTGGTGTGTTATTTCGTGGAGTTGTTGGTCCGAACACCGCAATGGATGAAGGCCAGAAGATCTTTTTCACCACTCCCTCTTTTGCCAGATCCAAGATCGTGAACAAACTTTCCATGTTCAGTTTCCAGGCAAAATCCGGATTTTTTTCAGCAGTTGCAGACAAAAGTGCAGCCAATAAATACACTTCGTTCACACCATTATCGATGATGTAACTACGAACCGCTGCTTTGTCTAAAGCATCCAACTTGATATAAGGTCCGTTTGCCAACGTTGGAGGACAAACATCTTTCAAATCTCCTGCGATAACCGAATCATTGCCAAATCGTTCACGAAGTGCCAAAACCAATTCGGTGCCGATCTGACCACATGAGCCTAAAACCAATATTTTCTTCATACTGCGGTGCTGAGTTCGGGCAAAAATAGCATTTTTTGTCGCATTCGCAGAAATGTCTCGTTTTGTTAAAAAACCTAACGAAAATCATTTTTTTACACTTTCTGTTTTTCCTATTTTTGCTACTTTAAGGATAAACTATGTGGCCTGAACTCTCTTTGAAACTACATTGGTTGCAGAAACGCAAGCCAGAGTGACCCAACGTCACTCCTATTATCCTATTATCTTAATTTAAAATTTTCACTATGCCGTTTTATCACAAATTGGGAAATTTTCCCAACAAACGACACATACAATTTCGTAAGCCAGACGGAAATCTATACTACGAACAACTATTTGGAACTGAAGGATTTGCTAGCTTCTCCAGTTTGATGTATCATGTTCACAGACCAACGATGGTGAAGTCTATGAAAGATCCGATCGATCTTTCTCCTCAAGCTGCCGTTGCTAAGAATATTGCATCACGCATGATCAAAGGGTTCGAAGTGGCACCAAAAGATGACTTCCTGGATGCGCGTTCAATCGTTCTTTTCAATAATGACTTGAACATTGCAGTTGCAGCTCCACGCAAAAGTCTGCGTAACTACTTTTACAAGAATGCCGATGCAGATGAAATGATCTTTGTACATAAAGGATCTGGAAAATTGCGTACGATGTTGGGGAATATTCCTTTCGAGTACGGTGACTACTTAGTAGTGCCACGCGGAATGATCTACCAGATCGACTTCGATACGGAAGACAACCGTTTGTTCATCGTGGAATCATTCTCGCCGATCTTAACACCGCGGAATTACCGCAGCCGTTTCGGACAATTGTTGGAACATTCACCGTTCTGTGAGCGCGACTTCAAGATCCCAACAGAATTGGAAACGCACGACGAAAAAGGAGATTTCGTGATCAAGATCAAGAAAGAGAACATGTTGCATGAATTGACTTACGCATCACATCCATTTGATGTGATTGGTTGGGACGGTTTCAACTTCCCTTATGCGTTCTCGATTCACAATTTTGAGCCGATCACCGGACGTGTGCATTTGCCACCTCCGATCCACCAAACGTTTGAAGGACACAATTTCGTAGTTTGTTCATTCGTTCCACGTTTGTACGACTACCATCCGTTGTCGATCCCTGCGCCTTACAACCACTCTAACATCGATTCTGATGAAGTGTTGTATTACGTAGACGGAGATTTCATGAGCCGCAATCACGTAGAAAAAGGATACATTTCCTTACATCCGGGTGGAATTCCGCATGGACCACACCCAGGTGCATACGAGCGTAGTATTGGACAAACGGAAACACGCGAGTTGGCTGTAATGGTGGATACCTTCAAGCCACTCAAACTTACGCAAGCAGCGTTGGATATGCAGTTAAATGACTATGCATACAGCTGGTTGGAAGATTAATAAAATGATTTAAGAACCTTATTCCTCAGGGAATAGTAATACGAACAAAATGAGCAAAGAAGTAAAAAGTGTAGAATACGGATTGGAAAAGATCTTTGACGGAGCGCAAGATTTCCTTCCATTATTGGGAACTGACTATGTAGAATTCTATGTAGGAAATGCGAAGCAAGCAGCCCACTATTATAAAACAGCATTCGGATTCCAGTCACATGCATATGCGGGATTGGAAACCGGTTTGAAAGACCGTGCAAGTTATGTGTTGAAACAAGACAAGATCCGCTTGGTATTGACAACTGCGCTGAACAGTGAATCTCCAATTGGTGAGCACGTTAAAAAACACGGAGACGGTGTGAAAGTGATCGCTCTTTGGGTGGAAGATGCACGTTCTGCTTGGGAAGAAACTACGAAGCGTGGAGCGAAGTCTTTCATGGAGCCTACAGTAGAGAAAGATGAGCACGGTGAAGTTGTTCGCGCAGGTATCTATACCTACGGTGAGACCGTACACATGTTCGTGGAGCGCAAGAACTACAATGGTGTGTTCTTACCTGGATACGAAAAATGGGAGAGCGATTACAATCCTGAGCCAACAGGTTTGAAATACATTGACCACATGGTAGGAAATGTAGGCTGGGGTGAAATGAATACCTGGGTGAAGTGGTATGAAGATGTGATGGGATTTGTGAATTTCCTTTCTTTCGACGATAAGCAGATCCACACGGAATATTCAGCTTTGATGTCTAAAGTAATGTCAAATGGAAACGGACGTATCAAATTCCCGATCAACGAGCCTGCAGAAGGAAACAAGCGTTCTCAAATTGAAGAATACCTAGATTTCTATGAAGGTCCGGGAGCGCAGCACATTGCAGTAGCAACGGATAACATCATTGAAACGGTAACGGCATTGCGTGCACGTGGGGTTGAATTTTTATCTGCTCCTCCGCAAGCTTATTATGACGCAATTCCAGAGCGTTTGGGAGAACATTTCTCCATGATGAAAGAACCAATCTCTGAAATTCAAAAATTGAGCATTTTGGTGGATGCGGACGAAGAAGGATACTTGTTGCAGATCTTTACCAAACCGGTAGAAGACCGTCCAACATTATTCTATGAGATCATTCAGCGTATGGGTGCAAAAGGATTTGGAGCCGGAAACTTTAAAGCCTTGTTTGAATCGATCGAACGCGAACAAGAGAAACGCGGAACGTTGTAGATTACACACGCCAACGAACATAAAAAAGCCGATGGAAACAATTCCATCGGCTTTTTCTTTGATTATTCGGATCAAAAAAATGAGGATTGATCTGCAAAAGTTGGATACAACAAGATCTGTTCTGCTGTAAGCAAGGTAAACAAATTCGTTTCCAATTCAATACGAAGCACTTTTTGCTGTTCACTAAATTCGGCAGGTAACATGTTCGCCACCTCAATTTGAAGTAATTTCAACTTCTCATTATTATCGAATACATAGTAAAACACTTTTTGTTTTGTACTCTCATCCAAATTAAAGAATTCACTGAAGTTAGCAGACTTCTGAATAACATACTCTTTGGAGTACATTTCTTGACTGAACGACGTATTCAAACACGAAAAGCATAAAAATGCCAGAAACGCAGCAAGAATTTTTTTCATGATTATCAATGTTGTACAATTAGTTTTATCACCGCTGCTTTTCCACTTTCAGTTCTCAAACGAACCGAGTAGACACCGTTACTCAAGGTTTTAGTATCGAACGGAATGCTGGTTTGCTCGGTAGCTAAGATTAGTTTTTGAGCAGCAAGTACTTTACCTGAAAGATCCAACAATTCTGCAGTCAATTCTTCCGAAACGGGCGACCCTACAAGAACTGTAAACAAATCATTCACCGGATTAGGATAACTGGAAACAAACCAGCTATTGATGTTACAAGAAAGTGAAAGCGGCTCAAAATACGTTTTCTCACCATCTTGATCTACTTGAAGTAATCTATAGTAGGCTAGCGATTTTGTTCTGGTTTGATCCACAAACTCATACACACCGCCCATAGGACCTGAACAAGTTACTTCATATAGGGAATTCCAGTTAAAGCCATCTTCAGAACGCTCTAAAATAAATACCTCACAATTTTGTTCAGACTCAGTTTCCCAAATGATCTTCGCGTTGTTGTTTTCCAAGCAACTAGCTCCAAATTGTTTTAGAATCACTGGAAGTGGACTCGCATTATTCGATCCATGAAGCCAAAACTCCGAGAAGCTATTAATGTCGAACTGAACGAAACGTCCAGCGGCATTAAATCCAGCCAAATACGAGTTAACGTTTCCGTTTGCCACCTGATTGTGAATCGTTGTTCCTCCGCTTCCTCCAGCGCTCGGACAATTATTAAACGCGTCGTTGTCCATATTCAACGGTCCGGAGTATTTACTCAACTTCAGATCACCAATCGTTGCTAAGTCATCAAAAGCACTGATATTTCCGTTAGCTACCGGAACTAAGGTTGTAAACTCGCTATTATCGAACGGCAGACGTACATTGACCGCCGAGGTCGGTTGAAATTCCGGATTAATCAACCATTCTCGTCCCATAACACTTACTACCCAAGATGGGTTGTCGCAAGCAGGAACAGTTACTGGTGTTCCAACATAAGCCGTTGCAGTGACAGTACCTAAATTCTGTCCGTTCGAATTGATAGAACAAATCAATCTTCCAGATGAATGATAGAAATGAACGTATCCATTCTGATTCACGATACACGTGGTATTATCAGCGTTATTTGCTAAGGTTGTACCTGCGGGTGGCATGGCAACAATTCCGGATACACATGCCGAAGCAGGACAAGTTGTTCCAGCCGAAGCCCCTACGAAATAAGTCGTGTTTGAAGTAGGATTAACCGTAATACTTGGACCGGTACCTAATACTGTTCCTCCACATGAACCAGAATACCAAGTCCAATTTGCTCCATTTGCCAATGATCCGCCATTTACAGATAAAGTTGCTGATTGTCCTTGACACAAAGAACCTGTACCGTTTATTGATGTTGGCACAACTGAATTTGGACTGATCACAAAATTAGCAGCAGTTCGGCATGTCGGCGCGTTACTGCAAGCCGCGTAATACGTATAAGTTCCCGGGGTATTTGTGTTTAATAATCCTGAACCAGCTACACCAACCGGATCAAATGACGCAGCAGAACTGATGGAAGACCCTCCGGACGGCACAGTGTACCATTCTATCGTTGAACCCGGACTATTCGAAATCGTTGCTCCCGGAGGCCCTGTAAATGTCCAAGAATATGAGTCAGTTGCACCCGTACCAAACGAGTTGCTAATCAAAAAGTACTGAACTCCCGGAGTTAGAACAGCGGTTAATGAAGGATCAACAGCGCAAAGTGCGGCGTTTCCGTCATCATCCCCAATTATGAAGTTGCCTGGTGTACCGCACGGTGCAGCCGGGGTAAACGCATTCTGGTATAAATGCCCGTAACCATCAATATTCGGAAAACATCCTCTAAATGTATAGCTTCCGGCAGTTGAAACGTAGAACGAATAAACGTCATAGTAAACTGTTGTACCCGAGGTGCCACAGACTGTGCCGGCAAATGGCCGGATCCAAGTTGGGTCCGTTGTAGTCAAGTTACCCGTATTAAATACAGCACCCTGTGCAATTGGAACACCTGGAACGCCACAAGTGGATGTGGTCAAGGAACCAGTTCCTCCCTGACATATTGTAGCACTTGTTGTTACCGGCAAAGTTGGTGATGTGATCGTAAATGGCCCAGCGGCGGTTGCGTTACAACCTCCAGTTGTAATGGAGAAGTTTGCATACGTTCCAGAATTCAATCCAGAAAGTGTAAATGCATTCGATGAAATGGTAATCGGACTGGAAGTTGGAACACCATTCAAAGTATAATTTAATGTGTAGTTTCCATTAGCGAAGCCTGAAGAGGTAAATGGAATTGACCCATTGGGTGTTATGCAACTCGAATTGTTAATCGGAGTACCCGGAGTAATGGTATTATTCAATGTTACAATAACATTGTCAGAACAAGGAGTACCATTGCACGTCCAGTTCGCGACATACGTCGTTGTAGTGGTTGGTGAAACCGTATAACTTGGAGAAGTGGAAACAATCGTGCTCCCGACTTTCCAGTTATTGAACGTACAAACCCACGGTGAAAATGTATTACAATCTTGGTTTGCAGCGGTAATTCCAGGCCAATCTTGCGCGTTTCTGCCTGGTACCGGAATGGCAAATGTTCCTGTTATATTCTCGCAACCAGAGGTAGCGTTTACTCCGGAAGTGGTTGCCGACCAATTCGCTGAAAGCTGGGATACCACAACTTGAAATGATCCACTTTCATTGATGATGATTTGAAATGAAGCAGTACCTGTACCAGCGGCGGCTCCTCCTCCATAGGGAACCACATTGCTGTAGCTCACTACAAATCTTCTATTTGGGGGTGCCCCAATTGTTGCATAGCGAATAGTTCCTCCATAGCGGAAATCTATATCTGCCATCATACCTGCAATGTAGTTGTTTGGCGCACCACCTGCAGGGATTGTAAATGGCGTAAAACCGGTAAAGGTAAACGCACCAAAACCTACCATTCCATTTGAAGAAATAACAGCACTATTGTATGTGTTCCCGAAAAAATTAAAGTTGAATCCCATTGGAATCTGACCTGTTACACAATCATCGCACGGTGTAGCAAAAGCGTTAGTACCCACAATAGTAGCAGGAGAACAAGGCGCAGTTGTCAATGTGTAAGTATTAGAAACCGTGGCCGGAGCAACAAGCGTAGCTGATGCCCCACAATTGATGGTCGCATCACCAGTTGCTACTGGACATTGGGCAAATAAATCAAAAAAACCTAAGACGAATAAGTGTGAAAGTAAAGCGTAATGCTTTAATTTCATGATAAACAGTTTTCAGAACCTCGAAATTACGCCCAGTTGAGCACAATTTAAAACATATGGCCACTAAATGAATATTAAGGCAAATTACAATGCCAAAATGTCATTTCTATCGAATATTTCAGCCCACCATAATTCCTCTTCCTCCTAAGCGCGGAATGGCGGTATAATTCTTCTCTTGTATCGATTCCGGTAAAAAGAGGAACTTCTTATCGTATAAGGTATCATTTACCCAAAAACTCACCCAGTATTCGTTAGTCAAACCAAAAACCTCTTCCATGATCGGTTCGATCTTGGCCGCTTCATCCGGCAGTAAGATCTCCAAGGAATGGCGCAAAGTGGAAGTATTGATCTTTTCACCGGAATTCACATCTACGCCATATCCTTTTGAAGTAACAATAATTCCTTCCATGATATCATCACGCAAGTTTAATAAATACACATAGTGCTGAATTCCGCCTTCTTCGTTGATCTCTGGAACAACAACCAGTTTTACATTTTCTACAACCGGACTTTTCAGTTCGTCGCGCATACTTTTCAATTAGGCCACGAAATTACTCATTTTCTTTTGGAAGATTCACCGGCGATGCGTCTTCCGATGGCTAAATAGCGGAAGAGATCCTCCGGATGATCCAACATTTCTTGTTCTGCTTTCGACAAATGCTTCGTGTTTTTTGGAACCTTTACATTTGGTGCTCGCTTAAATCCGGTGCGCACGATGATCAAGTTTTCCTCCGGAATGGTGATCACGTATTGTCCTTTCATACCCCGATAATACACCACTTTATGTCCGTTGGAAACATAGGTCCAAACATGCAAGCCGTATCGGGTATTTGGAACACCTTCATCCGTGGTTAATTTTGGATTTTTGACCATTTCATCTAAATACGCTTTCGAAACGATCTGTTTGCCATTCACATTTCCATGGTGGGTGAAGATCAATCCCAAGCGGGCAAAATCACGTGTGGTGCTGTACAAGCAACAAAATGCTTTGGGATCGCCGTTCAATTTATCCAAACTCCAGAAGGCAGTAGATTCCACTCCCAAAGGCTGCCACAATTTGCGTGAGGCATAAGACCCCAATGATTCGCCGGTTGCTTTCTCCAAAACATAACCCAACAATTGCGTGTTTCCGCTTTGGTAATTAAAACGAACGCCCGGAGCATATTCCTGTTGCTGCTGATGCACCAATCCCCACAGATCCCATCCGTAATACGATTCCGAATTATCAGAAAGCGGATTCGTTCCACTCTCGGACCAGTCTAAACCAGAGGACATCCACAGCAAGTGACGAAGTGTTATCTTTTCGCGGTTATTCTCCTTGAACTTGGGTAAATAATGCCATAAAGGCTCGTCCAAACTTTTGATCTTGCCTTCATCCAAGGCAATCCCGATCAACAAGGCCACAACTGTTTTTGCTGCCGAAAAGGAATTGGAAACAGTTTCAGGAACATGGTCATTGAAATAGGTTTCTGCAACAACAGAATCGTTGTGAATCACCATGAAGGAACTCGTTTTCCAGAAGCGCATGTAATCCAGATCTGCTTTAGAGAATTCCATCAGATCTTTTTCCGCCCATGGAAGTGATTTTTGAGCCGCCAAGATGGTGTCCACCGGAAACTTGTCTAAATCGTAAATGGTCGGACCGCTTTCGCCTTGCAAATAGGTCATGTACACGCCTTTGTACAGGTAGAAACGTCCGCTAAGCAGAATGAACAAATTGGCGGTGATCAGCAGGATAGCCAGAAACCATCCTATGCGTTTACCCCAGGTTACGATGGTCTTTTTCATGGCTTTCAAGTATTAATCGGTGTAATGAAAATCGAATTGAAGTGCGAGCTCTTGCTTCAGGATCTTTTTGACTTCGTCCATATCTACCGGCTTGCCCAATTCACGTTCCATGGAAGTTACGGCTTTGTCTTCAATTCCACAAGGAACGATGTGCGAAAAATACGAAAGGTTGGAATTTACGTTGAACCCGATCCCGTGCATGGTTACCCAACGCGAGGATTTTACGCCCATCGCGCAGATCTTGCGTGCATTCGGACCATCCGGATCGATCCAAACTCCGGTGTAACCCGGATAGCGATCTCCTTGAATTCCGTAATGCGCCAAGGTGCGGATCACAGCCTCTTCCAAGAAGCGCATGTATTTGTGGATATCCGTGAAAAAATGATCCAGATCGAAGATCGGGTAAGCTACCAACTGTCCCGGTCCGTGATAAGTAATATCTCCTCCGCGATTGATCTTGTAGAAAACGGCTTCTTCTTGTTTCAAACCGGTTTCATCCAAGAGTAAATGATCTTCGCTTCCACTCTTCCCAAGCGTGTATACATGCGGGTGCTCGCAAAACAACAAGACATTCTGCGTTTCTTCCTGAGAGGTGCCATTTCTGCGCTCGATCTTCAAGGCGATGGTTTCTGCAAATAATTTTTCTTGCAGGTCCCAAGCTTCTTTGTAGTCGATGATCCCAAGATCTTTGAAGTGCACCAAGCGTTCTGTCATGTGTTCTTAGAATTCCAGGTAAACGAATGGTTTGAATGAATCAGAAACAGCCTGATACATGAACAAGATCGCAAGGGCAATCCCGATCATTTGTACCACCATTGGCAATTTTGCAAATGCGGCAACGCCCCCATCCTTCATACGCTGTGGCAGCCAATGCAAGATGAAACCAACTCCGATCAAAATAAAGACAGTACCAAAACTCCACAAAACAGTTCCAAGAACTGTCCAGTCGAAATCAAAATGATTGAAGATGCGGTCCAGCATTTTATTTGGTGCGCCATCCTCTTTCAAGCGGAACCAAATACGCGTAAACGTAATGAAATTGAAGGTGATCAAGATCTTCCAGAAATGTACGATCAACCAAGACTTGTTCTCGTAAGGTGAGATCTTTTTCCAGTAGTTGTAAATAACCAAAGCAGCCCCGTTCATGGCTCCCCAGATCACAAAGTTCTGAGAAGGTCCGTGCCACAAGCCTCCAATGATCATCGTAATGAGCAAATTGAGGTCGCGGTGCATGAAGGTCTTCACAGCAGGAGAAATTAAGACCGCAATGCCGTAAAGCGCCATCAAGCCAATGTATACAAAGATCAATTCGTACCAACCTGTAATGAAGATCAGGAAGATGAAAATGATCAAGATCGCTATATACGTTCCGACTGTACCTTTTTTATTTCCTCCCAATGGAATATACATGTAGTTGCGCAACCATGAACCGAGGGAAATGTGCCAACGGCGCCAGAAATCAGCTACTGAATTCGCTTTGTACGGTGAATTGAAGTTTGGTAATAACTCAAAGCCCATCAAGCGCGACAACCCGATCGCAACATCTGTATAACCTGAGAAATCTCCGTAGATCTGTAAGGAGTAACCCCACATCGCCATTACCGAAACAAAGCCCGGGTAGGCTTCCGGTGAATCGACCACTTTATCGATGAAGTGAACCGCAATGTAATCGGCTAGAATGATCTTTTTGAACAAACCTTTCACGATCAAGAAAACAGATTCACTGAACACCTTTTTGTTCAACTGGAAGGGCATGTAGATCTGAGGAATGAAATCGCGGGCACGTACAATCGGACCCATAATCACGTGTGGGAAGTAAGTCACATAGAACGCGTAATCCCAGAAGTTCTTCACCGGTTCAATTTCTTTGCGGTAGATATCCACTACATACGAGATCGACTGGAAGGTAAAGAAACTTACCCCGGCAGGAAGTAAGATCGTAGTTTCAAATGTGCCGTCTCCAAAGAATCCATTCCCCCACACAGCGAACTGGTTCATGATCTTGAAATCGGTCTGGAAAAGTTTGTTGTAGGATTCTGTAAAGAAGTAGGCGTATTTAAAGTAAGCCAGAAAAAATACATTGAATACTGCGGAAAAGGCGATGATCCACTTCCGTGCACTGTCTTTGGTTTGCTGAAAGATCCACTTCCCGAGTCCGTAATTGACAATGATGGAAAGTCCCAACAAAAGCACGAACAAGCCGGATGTTTTGTAATACAAGAACAAACTGACTATCGTAATGAAGATACTGCGCATCAACTGGTGTTTATGCAGCATCGAGAAGAGCATCATGATAAATATGAAGAACAACCAAAAATCCAAGCGATTAAAGGTCATTGAACTCATCGGTGCAAAACTGAATATCTCGTGCAGTCTTTCCATTCGGGTTAATTCGTATTAATAGTTGTTTCGTTTTTCCATTTGTTGCAACCACTTTTCAAAAGCGTCGATAAACAGCTCTGCTTTCAGGTGGTAACCGGTAGCGGTAAAATGGACAAAATCAGTGCGCATCAGATCGGCTGTCATCCAGCGTTTCGACGAACCTAATTCACCCATTACACCATAAAAATCCCATACAGGGAATTCGTACTTCTTCGCCAGTTCGATGATCACTTCACGCTGACGCGCCACATTCTTGTTCGGATATTGTTTTTTGTAGTACGCATCGTTTGGAACTGTGAGCAAAATGGCACAATTCGGATTGGCCCGCAGTACTTTGAGTATGAGATTCTCCAAATTCCGTTTATACACTTCCGGTTTAAAGGATCCATAAGGTACGTTGGCATCATTTGTTCCCACTGAAAACGCAAAGAAATCAGGTGGAGATTCTTTCAATTGTTCCTCGAAATTCTTGTTCGCTAAATACGTGTACAAGCCGGCTCCATTGATCCCAATTGCGGTATAAGAAACGCCGGGATGTGCATTCGACAATTGGAAAGCGTGTACTTGCAGATTAAACGGTTTGGTGCTCGTGCGAATGAACTGCAGATCAAAGGTATCCACCGGATCGGTAAAAATGGTCTCGGTATAACCTAACGCTTCATTGTGATAGGTATCGACCACCAAAATCTCGTGCTCTCCGTAATTCAGTTCGTATGGGAAATACCCTTTGTTGTGGTAAATACGCAAACGGGTAAATCCTGGACGAGTATCGGTCTTGTCGTAACGAAAACGAACCGAAATTACAGAATCATCACATTCCACTACAGCACCCAAAAGTCCAAAATCCAACCCTTCCGGACGGGCGTTCACGCTGCGGTAATTCTTCCAAACATTCGGAGATCGGAACTCATAATTCCACGGATTATTGGTCTTAGCCAGATCAAAAGGAAAGATCAATCCACGTTCCCCCGGAAGATCGTTCCAGTGGGTTTGCATGTAGGTGCGAATGTCGTGTGTGTAGATATCCGCTTGCAAGTGCGAACCACCGATGTGGTAAAAGTTCAGTTTGCGGTCCTTGCTGTTTACCATGGCTCCAAAGTCACGATACAACTTCTCCCAATTCTTGGAATTCGGCGTATAAAATCGAAAACAGTTTTCGGAGAAATTGATGAACGGATATTTGTGATGCAGGTTTGTGTCAATATTCAAGAAAGCAGGGAAAAAGTAGGTGTTTAGCGGCGAACGATCAGGCATGGTGTCGCGTTGCGACCGTGCCGTGCAAGCCCACAATGCAAAAACAATCCCCAATATGTATGCGCTAAATTTCATCCAATATTTAATCCGCTGCAACCGCATTGAACCTTATTTCGTTCCACCTTTCCACCGCACATATTCCGCGGCAAAGGCATCAAAGAACAACTGCGAAGCGATACTCGCTCCTTTGTTTGTAAAGTGGATATAATCCTTTCCTGCTAATCCTTGTTCCACCCAGCTCGGCATGGAATTCTCTCCTCCCATTGCTGCGAACAAGTCCCAATAACATGAACCGGTTTCTTTCGTTACGCGTTTCATTTCAGAAACAAGGTAAGGCAACATACGGTAAGAAACCATCCCATTCACGCTGGACGTAGACATGTCACTCGGTCCGATAACGATCACTGTTGCAGTTGGTCGTAGTTTTTTCAAGGTGTACAACTGACCTTTGAAATTCTTCGCGAAGTTGCGCACTGCGCTGGAATCCTTCAAATAAGGCACCGAGTTACCACCGAACTGCATGATCACCATTTCAACGTTTTGCTCCGAATACATTTTAGATGCTGTCGTATGATCGATCTTACCGAAGAAGGTACCACTCGAGCCACGCATTCCGATGTTGTCCACCTGCACCCCGTAATCTCCTTCTAAAGAGAAACCGATAATCGTTGGACTCACCGCTGCGGAGAATTCATAGCGCAATTTTGAAGGCGTAGATTCAAAGGACAATTTCATAGAATGGTAACGACCATCCATGATCAAACTGTCTTCGTGGATCAATTCCGTGCCCTTAAATACCTTCACCTTACACGGCTTCACACAGCTGGTATAATAGAGGTAAACATTGTTGTATTTCTTGGCGCGGTCGTAAGCACTATTCGATGGCTCAATTTCAATGAAGGCTTCTTTGATGGAGGTCACTCCCGCCAATTCCGATGAGTCGTATTCCGGAGTGAAACGAGCGGCACTACACATAGAACCGTAGCGCTTCGAACGCAATTTAGCCCCTCCAAAAGCCGTATAACGCTTGAAATTATCCGAATAACGCTGCTTGAAGGTCATGGTGTTGTAGACATTCATCGCAGGAATTGTTCCCGGTCCATTTCCTCCAAATTGACTTTGCAAACGTTGACGGATGTAAGCAGTCATACGGTCTCCTTCGATTTGAGAATCTCCGTAATGCAAAATGCGTACTTTTTTTCCTCCTGATGCTGCTTCTAATTTTTCAAACAAGCGATGAAGCGCCTGCAATCCGTAATCATTGAACTCCAATTGTGTTGCCGCATCCGCGCTCAATTGTCCGCCATCGGGAGCTCCCAACTTTCCATCTGTCTGGAAGTTGTTCTTTTTCAAAGAATCCACTTTCGGCGCCGTTAAGAGCGTATCCACTTTTACGATGTTGGAAATGTCTTTTTTCTCAGCTGGCTTTACCGGCGTCATGACATTTTCCCAACTTAAAAAGCGCATTTCAAGACCTCCTAAATTCACTTTGTCATCTTTCACCATGAACGACAACGGAAGCAGGAAGGCAAAAATGCCGACTACATACAACAAAACATGATACGGTTGTAACTCTTTCACAGGTATTTACGAATTTGCCTGCAAATGTACGGGAAACTTTCTGAATCCCTGCTTTATGCGGTGCTAGTTTTGAACAGGAATCTGTGGTCTTTTGTTAACTCTGTAACCGGAGTTACGGTAGACCCTTCAATTGGAGAACAACATACAATTTAGACGTATTTTTGAACCATGGAACTTTACACGAACGAGCTTATTCACGAAAGCAGTCTCTACCTGCAGCAACATGCCCACAATCCGGTAAATTGGGTTGCTTGGTCGGACGAAGCCTTTGAAACGGCAAAGCAGGAAAACAAATTGGTATTGATCTCTGTGGGATACTCCTCTTGTCACTGGTGCCATGTCATGGAACATGAGTGTTTTGAAGACGAAGAAGTAGCGACCCTGATGAATAAATTCTTTGTCTGCATCAAAGTTGATCGCGAAGAACGACCGGATGTGGACCAAGTGTACATGACAGCAGTGCAATTGATGACGCAACGCGGTGGATGGCCATTGAATTGTTTCACCTTACCGGATGGACGACCGATCTACGGTGGAACCTATTTCCCGAAAGAACAATGGATGCATGTTTTGCGGTCCTTGCATCATACTTATTCCAATGACCTGGAAAAAGTGTTGGAGTATGCGGAAAAATTGACGCAGGGAGTTCAAATGGCGGAAGTCATCCAAAAAGCACCCATCAATGAACAGATCGATACGACCATACTTCCTGAGTTGATCCGACGCTGGCAGGCGCGGATGGACAATCACGAAGGTGGTCCTACACATGCCCCAAAATTCCCGTTGCCATCAAATTATTTGTTCTTGTTGCATTACGCCGTAACGCGCGAACACACTGCGATCAGACAACATACTGATCTGACCTTGCACAAAATGGCCTTGGGAGGAATTTATGATCAGATCGGAGGTGGGTTCTCCCGGTATTCTGTGGACATGTTGTGGAAAGTGCCACACTTCGAGAAGATGTTATACGACAATGGTCAATTGTTGGAATTGTACGCACACGCCTATCAACGCGACGCAGATCCAGAATATTTGCGCGTTTTGAACAGTACTTTGTTGTGGTTGGAGCGCGAAATGTTGGGTCCGGAAGGCGGACTTTTTGCCGCACAAGATGCGGACTCTGAAGGCATAGAAGGGAAATACTACGTATGGAACAAAGCGGAGATCGCCGAAGTACTTGGTGAAGAGCGAACCGCGTGGTTTTGGCCTTTGTACAATCCAGCGAATAAGGGTTATTGGGAACACGATTACTGGATTCCGTTGCGCGATGAAACCTGGGAGGAATTTGAAAAACGCACAGGGATTGAGAGACAGTCGATTGCTGCTGCCGTAAACGATTTGTTGCAACACCGACTCAAACGGATCAAACCTGTAACAGATACGAAATGCCTGACAGCATGGAATGCCATGACCATTACAGGCTTGTGCGCAGCATATCGCGCCACGGCAGATGACGCCTTTAAAAGTATGGCTTTGCGCATTGGAAAATGGTTGCGAACGTATCAGATCACGGATGATCACGAGCTGTGGCATACCCGACAAAATAGACGTTCTTTCATTTCCGGATTCCTGGACGATTATGCCTTCGTGATCCAAGCTTTTGTACAGTTGTATCAATTAACTGCCGACAACGATTGGCTGGAAATGGCCGTTCAGTTAGAAGCAAAAACGCGTTCAAAGTTCTACGATGCTGAAACAGGCATGTACTTCTTTACAGTTGCGGATGGAGGCCTGATCGCGCGTAAAATGGAGATCAACGACAACGTGATCCCGGCAACTAATAGTGTGATGGCGCACAATCTATTAGACCTTTCATTATTGACAGAAAGACCAGAATTAGAACAACAAGCCCGTCAAATGCTGGCGAATATTGCTGAAGGTATGGAACAATACGGTAGCGGATATTCTAATTGGGCATTACTGCTACTGCGTATGGAAGAGGGTGTAGGATATATCACCGCACCGAAGACATCACAAACTTTGGAGCTACAGCAATTGCTTTCGCCATTTGTCTTGGTAAAATACACAGGAACGGATCACTTCATCTGGTGTCAGAACAACAGTTGCTCAGCACCCGCGCCAACGCTTGATGCGCTTCAGGAGTGGATGCCTTAAGCTTACTCTTCTTTTTTGATCACTTCCGGCATTTTCAATTGAAACTGCTCCAAACGTGGCAAGGAAACTGCGCGAACATACCCGTTGTTCGGATTCTTGCACTCGAAATCCTGGTGATAAGCCTCTGCCTTGTAAAACGCTGTGTAGGGTGCCAATTCAGTGGTGATCACCGGAAAGATTTTTGCCTGTAATAACGAGTCGATATACGCCTGGGCAATTTTCCGTTCGTATTCATAACGGTAGAAAATGGCCGAACGGTATTGAGAACCGCGGTCCGGACCTTGTTTGTTTGCCGTTGTTGGATCGTGAGAATTATAAAAGACCTTCACCAATTGTTCGTAGGAAATCACTGTAGAATCGTAGTAGACCTTCACAGTTTCTGCATGTCCGGTTGTTCCTGTACAAACTTGTTCGTAGGTAGGATTTTCTACGTGCCCGCCGGCATAACCCGACTCTACTTCTTCCACCCCATTAACCGATTCGTAGATTGCTTCAACGCACCAGAAACAGCCGCTCCCGAAGTAAGCAACGGAGAAATTATTCAGATCTTTTTTCACTTTTTCAGTTTTG
>CAYLJB010000038.1:0-23238 GCA_964383785.1 uncultured Fluviicola sp. | reverse complement strand
CTTGGATATATCTTTCGTGATCGTATTCAAGCGTTTCATTTGCGACATCATCGGCGGACATATGCTTGGACAAGACGTAAAAAAGAAATTGGCGATCCAAACTTTTCCTTTCATTTCTTTAGAGTCCACCCAAAGCGAATCATGATTCAAATATCGGAAATGTGGAATTCGGGGATAGATAGTATCCGCTGATTGAATGCCGTTAGTTTCCGTGATCACAATATCGTAATTCCCAACGTAAGGTAATGCTCTTTGCTTGATCGCATCGTTTTCTGAGCACCCTACAATTAGAATGAGTAGCGTAATGGCAAGTAAGTTTTTCATCATTTCTTTTTACTAGCTGCCTCTTTGTCGTATTGTTTCTCCAGCAAAGCCATATGGTCACGCATGGTGCGAATAGTGCTTTCAGTTTTGCCGGGTAAAACCATGCGCAAATGATTTGTTTTATCCTGTAGCAACATCAATTCTTGAAACGCCTCGCCACCAAAATACTTGTTCCCTTTTTGCAGCAAACTCTGGTTGTTGTGCTTGATGTCATACAGACTTCGCGCATCGCCTTTTACAACGATCCAGATTGATGGATCAAATGCTTCAACGCGGTCTTTCAAGGTTACCATTACATCATTCAACTTATCAGAAGAGCCACCGGTACCATCTGTAAGAACTGAGACCAACTTGACATGCCCCAATTTTTTCTTGTTCTTACGCAGCTGCTGATAGATCAATTGATCCAAGTGCCAAACTGAGATACCACAATTTTTAGGGCAGGTTGGTTGCAAAGTTGTAAAAATGACGATCTGATCTTTAAACGATTCGTTGGTGTAGACCTTGCCTTGACTATCTGTAAAACGATAGTTCGGCATAGCACCATAGTCCTCCAAGACTTTGAATTTGTGCTCACACCCACGCGTGGAAATGAACACCAATAAAGAAGCCGGACCAAATAAAAGCAGTAATACCATTACTGTTTTAAGCGGTCCGGCCTTCGAAAATGAATTAGCCATAGCTAAATATGATTATCCTCCGTAAGTATCCCAAGTACCATTTACTGCCAATCCTTCTGTTAAACAAATGAATAGCAAGTAAACAATGAAGATGAAATAAGGAACAAGGATGATGTATTTTAATACTTTTCTTTCGTCACCTAAGTGCATAAAAGTAAGTACGATATAACCAGCTTTCAAAATTGTTAAACCGATAAATAACAATTTAACAATCCACCAGCTAGGTGATGATTGTTTAACCATCGCACCCAATGCAACTTCAATGATGGTTACGATTGTAAGAATTGCAGTTACAACCCAAATCTTACGGCGAACTTTCTTTCCCTCTTCTTCGCTATGATGCGTGTCCAAAGAGTATTCGTAAATGTCGTCTCTTTCCATATCTATAATTACTAAAAGATTAAACTAAGTAGAAGAATGTAAATACAAACACCCATACAAGGTCGACAAAGTGCCAGTACAAACCAGTTTTTTCAACCATTTCGTAGTGTCCACGTTTGTGGTATGTACCTCTAACTACACCCAAGAAAATCAAGATATTGATAATTACTCCTGAGAATACGTGGAAACCGTGGAAACCAGTAATGAAGAAGAACAATTGAGCGTATTGAGTTGGGCCGTATTCATTTGGCTGAGACAAGTTCAATAAGTTCGCACCGTAAATGATACGTCCTTTATCTCCAGCGTTTACAGCTTCCCAATACAGTTTCTCAGCTTCTTTTCCTGTAACTTCAGTACGCTTTGCAACTGCAATACCGTTACCATCAGTTTTCAAGATCAATTTCATCTCATGATCAGCTGCACGCTTCCAAGTAACGATTGAACCATCATGCAAGCGCATTTGGTTGTTATGAACGTGACCTGCTAAAACTGCTTCACGGAAGTGGTGATACAATTCTGCTGCATCTTCTTTGATCACTTCACCTTTCTTGTGGTGTTTTCCAGCCTCTACAACTGTAAAGCTTTCAAATTCACCAAAATGTCCTTTAACGATAGCGCGGTATCCTTTGTATTGCCCACTTGCAATCTCAACAGATCCGAAATCAGTACCATGCATGAAGTGACTCCATTCCCAAGCTTGAGAACTTACGAAGAAAAATCCTCCTATGATCGTAGCCAACATCCATTTCACAACACCTTTCTTATCCATGCGGTGACCTGCCTCAACAGCCAATACCATTGTTACAGAAGAAACGATCAAAATAAATGTCATCAAGGCAACATATGCCAATGGATATCCGTGACCTAAAAATGGTAAAGCTTCGAATGTCTCTTCACCGATCGGCCAAGCTCCTTGCGTTGCGTGACGAACGAATCCATAAGCAACTAACAATCCACCAAATGTCAATGCATCGGAAACCAAGAAGAACCACATCATCATTTTTCCGTAGCTCACATTGAATGGAGAAACTTTACCACCCCAAGCGGTAGCAGAGTCGACGTGAGTTGTAGCGTGTCCTGCCATTTTTTATAATTTTTTGTGCAAGTTTAATGAATAAAAAGTAAAAAAAGCAATAAATAGGCCCACAATAGTCCTAAAAAGTGCCAGAATATTGCACCCAAGCGAATGGACAAAAAGTTGTACTCAACCAATGTACCTGAAAATGAACGGATTGACATACGAAGCATGTAGATCAAAGTTCCGAGCACGTGGAGCAAGTGTAAAATTGTTATGATATACAAGTAAGAAGTAGCTTGATCCGGTGAATCATCCATTTTCATTTGTAAAGGAGCATCTAATTTCACACCATTGTAATATAGATTTCTTTCTTTGTACTGCAATTCTTTGCCTTTGTAGTAAACCTTAAAGTCTTTTCCGAATTTACCCTTGTGGAAGAAGTCACCACGACCATCGCGCAGGTGAACAGCAAATTCCTCCAAACGTGAAAGATCAACGAAACCAAGCTCTACCGAATCTTGAACATAAAAGCGATTCCCTTTTCGCGAAACTTCCTGGTTCTTATATAACAAGGTGTATTTTCCGTAGTTTGAGATCTTTCCGGCGTCTTTACTTTTTGTAAAATTATCGAACTGCTTGGCGAAATCAGAGACGCCTTTTTTCTCCGTGTCGTTCAGCAATTTTCCGGCAACGTAATAATCGTTCCCGTCCACTTCCATGTATTTGTCATTGACTTTCAACTGATAATACATGCCATAGCGTCCGTTTGAAACAGTGATCTTACCCACTGCGTAAGCACCTTTATCTACCAATTGGCCGTAACCCTTAAATTGGAAATAAGCAAACGCAATACCTAAAACAAAGGTTAATGGAACAGTGATCTTTAGAATGGTAGCATTACCTTTCAGCGCTTTGCGATTTCCGATCTCAAGTACCAAACTACTCAGTGCCAGGATCACCGTTGAGATATAAAATGCAATCGGGAAGTCGTATTTTACCCAGAAAGCATCTCCCATGCTCACAATGTACGCCGAGGTAAATCCGGCAAAAAGCATGACAACACTGAAAATGGCCACATAAACCAAATTCTTCTTCATTTTCTCCCGTTGTTCGGGGGCGAGTTCGCGCACAAAATCCTCTCTCATAACTCAATTTTTAAAACCCGGTTCCATGCAAAACGAGATCTTCAATAATCTTTTCTGGAATACGATCCCATACATACAAGAACTGGACAACTGGTAAATAAACAAACGAAGCGAACATGAGTTTTTTCGCATCTGAAATTTCTAATGTTAAAAGTAGACGGTAGGCTAAAAAGAAAAATGCAACACCAAAGAAGGAACCAACGATGAGTGTTGTTGTACCACACCAACCCATCAACCAAGGTAAAAGTGTAAATGGAATTAGTGCCAAGGAATAAGCAGCTATTTGATAGGCAGAACTTTTTGTACGACCACTTTTAGATGGAAGTAAGGAGAATCCAGCTTGTTGGTAATCATCATACACCACCCATGCAATTGCCCAAAAATGTGGGAATTGCCACATGAATTGAACAAAGAACAATACACCCGGTACCAATCCGAAGGAATCAGATCCTGCAACAGCACCCAACATTGGTGGAATTGCCCCTGGAAACGCCCCTACAAATACCGCCCAAGTGGACACGCGTTTCATGGGTGTGTAAATGAATACGTACGACACGAACGCCGCCAGACCCAATAACATGGATCCTAAATTCAATTGATACAACATCCAAAGCCCGGGCAGTAAGCAGATAGTTACCACAATCAGGCCTTCTCGGACCGTCATTTCACCCATGGGTAAAGGACGTTTTCCCGTGCGGTTCATCAGAATATCCAACTCGCGTTCCCAGATCTGATTGGAACCATTAGAAGCTGCAGTAACCAAAAGTCCACCAACAAGCAACCAGGTAATTTCCACACCATCGTGGGCACCAACGAATAAATAACCAGATAAGGCGGACAGAATAACGAGCGAGGCCAAACGGAATTTGGTGAAATTCATGTACATTTTGACCTTTTTACCGAAGCTCATAGCGTGCCTTTTTTGGATCGTCCGCAAATTTACGCTTTCATAACGAACTAACGTGCGATTTTAGTCACTTTTCCGATTAGAAAAGTCGACGAGGTGAGAAAAGCGATGAGCGGACTCCGATAACTAACACAGGATCAAAACGTGCAGAGATATCTCCCCAACTGAATTTGCCAGCAAGTTGACAATAAGCCTGTAATGGCACTGCAGGAAGCGGGTGCTGCATGCAAAAGCCCATTTCGATAGATCGAACCGTTGTGCCTTGACCAATCGTGTTGCCGTATTCTAGATCTGCCGGACGTAAAGTGTATGGTTTATAAACATCACCACCCCAAGATACATTGTCATGGTCATAGCCTTTCAGCTGGAAGATAGCATAGCCGGTTAACTGAAGTTGTTTTCGCTGAGACTGAAGTTGCACCAATAATTCAGCAAAATTACTACCGAGTGGATGACCCATCGGCCTGCCTAATTGTCCGGAATTCTGCCCGAAATTGATATGAGAATAAGTGTAAGGACGAATCACATTACCTTCAATGCGATAACCGGTATTGCCAATCTTGCCTTTAACTCCCAATTGAGCGCCATACTTATTGGCCCACCAGCGCGTTCTATTCCGAATTTCTCCTAATACAAATTCATCTAAAGATACCTGACCATAAAAGGTATGATTGCGCAAGCGAATGTGAGTATGCGCACCTAATATAACATTGTCTGCTGAACCCAAACTGTATTCCTGAGGTCTGAAGAAGGCAATCGGATTTAAGTACTCAATTTCGAATCCGCGCTTTAAATTGCCATCTGTAGGTTGAAACAACACGGCTTCATATAGTGTGATGTTCCATTTATTGGTGACATTCCAACTCAGATAGTGACTGGCTTGAAACTTCATGTAACGGGCACTATCCTGCTCGTGCAAAAATTGATACAAAAGTCCATATTCCAAACGCCAAAACCTGACCCGCATTTGAGCAAAGGGATTTGGAGCAATCTGATCACCTTGTAAAAGTGATCGGTATCCTTCTCCAAAAAATTGCTGATCTATACCAAAACTTGTTTGTAGAATGTCATTGTGTGTATAGCTGAATCGTGTTCGGAAATCGTTGTACCAATAAGCATTTCGATTATGCAAAGGCAACAAGAAGGCGTGGTCCTGACGGGCATCTTCTCGCAGATTCCATCCGCTCAAAAAGCGAGTGCGATTGTACCATTTTTTGCCGATCCATTCGCCTTGAAACCCAACGCTTGTGCGATAGCGGAATGAAGTATCATATTGCACATAACTATCGGAAATTAACTTTATGACCAAGACATTTGCATGTGCCGTATCTTTCCCGCAATGTTTTGGATCGATCGTTTTGCGAATCGCGGGTTGAATATGATCGTGGTCGGAATCCAAATTCTTCGGAATGGTGTACAAACTATCAGCAATTGGTGCAACAATCTGCTGTCCCCAGAGTGTGAAGCTGGAAAGAACCAAAATGATATGTAGAGCGGCTCTCATTAGAAGTCACTGTATAAATTGGTCAATTGTGTACGGATACCGGCACTGATCCAGGTATTTTTTGTGTCCAAAACATTTGTACTCGTATGACGATATTGTTGCCTTACAAATAAATCCAGTCCATAAGCACGATTGAAACGGTATCCCAGTTCCAGCTGTTGGAAGATCACTTGTTGATTGATGTACTCTTGGTTTGTGTACAATGGTAATAAATGCTGATAGTTCGCATTTTGATTGAGGTAAAAGTTGGTCTGCGCGTTCAAGAAAAAATGGTTCCAATCTGCGTGCATTCGGAAGACAAATTCATCCACTCCGCTACCCATAGGATGTGCCAAAGGAAGATTTCCGTTTGTTGCATGCAAACGTGGATTTGCAGCGGTATAGGCCTGTTTATCCGTGTGGTTGTATTCCAACTGAACAAATGCAAGCGGAAAACGCGGGTGATGGATACGCACACCGGCTTGATAAAAAAGACTGTTTGAGCGTGCTGGATTCATTCCAATTTGGCCGTAGAAGTAAAGCGAGCGCAAACCCAAATAGACATCTAAGCCTATCATTGAGTAAGCTTCTTCTGATATTGCTTCTTGCAAGACACTTGCTCCAGGAACTGGAATAAAGTATGCTGGCTGGATAGGTGTTTTTTGAAGGGAATCGCCGCGATACCAATTTCCGGTTTCAACAATTCCAATACCGCTTTTAGAATTTGGATGAAAGTAAATACTAGAAAGGCTGAGCGATTTAGTTTCGTAAAAAGCTTCCACGTTTGTTGTTTGAGGTCTGCGCAATAAATTCTGACCTCGCATACGAACTAGTTGAAAATCCCAACGCTTGCCAAGTTTGTAATGTACACGTAAATTCATTCCGGGCAGGGAATTATCCGACCAGAACAACGATCGGTAACCGCTTCCTATAAAGACCGGTTGATTGCCCCAATACACATTTAAGTTTTTGAGCATTTGCCAACGTACCATTCCCATTGCAAAGGCGTAATCCAAACCTTCAGTTTTAAAATATTTGGTGCGTGCTGCTCCCGGAACAACCCCATTCTGCTGCTGATAAGTTGAGTCAGATAAGGGATAAAGTTCACCCCGACTCAGGGCATAGTTGTGCAAATAGGGCGCGAAGACTGCTTGATTTTCGTAGAAAGAGGTGGTGAAAAAGACGGTTTTACCTAAAGCACCTTCCATACGAACACCACGCGTGTTTTGCATCCGTCTGGCCAAGGTGTCGTTCAATCCTTTTCCCAGTTGAACATCTAATAATGGGGTGATCCACAAGGAACCTTCCTTTTTATGCAGTTCGATCAATTCTTTGTTGTACAGTGAATATCCAAATGCGGAATAACGAAGGGTAGAATCTTTGAGTATTTTGTATAAATTTATCTCGGCGTTTTCCTGAGGAAATACAGGTGTTCCGGGGTGAACTAAAAAGGATTGGTCTCGGAAATAGCTTGCAATGGGCAAAACGCGGTCTTGAGCAAGCAACCCTTCTAAATGGAACATGAGGAAAATGAAAATACCAATCGCAATTCTCATAGTTCAGAAGTAGTTTTTACAGCAGCCGTTTCGACAATAAAATAAGGATTGAACAAATTGGCTTTGTTGTAATAAAGCGAATGTCCTTTTTCAGCATGGACCACGCGTCCACCCAACGATTCCATAATCGCATGTCCGGCGGCAATATCCCATTCCATGGTTGGGGCAAATCGGGCATAAATATCTGCATGTCCGGCAGCCAGGTCCATGAACTTCAGAGCACTCCCTTTTTTCAAGAAAGTGATATCCCCGTAACGCTCGCGCATCAAACGGTTAAAGGCCAGGTCACTGTTAGAATCTTGAGAACGACTAATTGCGATCACCAGGGGTTCGTTGATCTTATGTTTGCGATCTATGAAGCGCCAATTTGTCGGTTCATGAACGGAATCGAATGAAACAAAAGCTGCAGGAATGGTTCTTCCCCCCACTAAAATGGTTCTTTCTACCGGTGAAGCTATGATTCCCAGTACAGGTTCCTGGTTATGTATCAGAGAAATGCAAACCGCAAATTCGGGGCTTCTTCGAACAAATTCTTTGGTTCCGTCTAATGGATCTACACACCAAACGAGCGACCAATCCTTGCGGATCTCATAATCTGAATGCGTGCTCTCCTCGCTGACAATCGGTATCCCGGTTTCATGGAGATGAGCCAGCAGGATTTCATTGGAAGCCAGATCGGCTTGTGTTACAGGTGAACCGTCCGCTTTGTGCTCGGCATCAAAATGTCCGTCGTAATAGGACATGATTGATTCAGAAGCATCAACAGCTGCCTGCAGCGCTACGAACGTCCATTGCCTTAAATTCTCCTCTAACATCGTTCTAAAAGTAAGGCATTTCGCAAAAACGACCTAAAAAGTTGATAGCTAATTCCATTTAGCCTTGAAACTTATTCACAAAAGCCAGCAAGCATTAAGCCGGATGTGTATATTTGACTAGCAAAAACAGCTTGGTTCAACATGAGCACAAACAAAGTACATAAAAAAGTTCCCGACTTTTGGTTGAGTCCATCGGTGGATAAAGTGGGAGTGGAGGAACGCGTTGCCCGTTTTCAAACCAGATCGATCAAAAACGAAGCAAAAATGGAAGGATTGAAAATGGTCTTGAACATGATCGATCTTACAACGCTCGAAGGAAAAGATACACCTGGGAAGGTTCGTCAAATGTGTTATAAAGCACAACATTTACACGACGCTTATCCGGGGCTACCAAATGTAGCTGCTGTCTGCGTTTATCCCTCCATGGTAGGCATTGCGAAGAAGGCAGTTGGAAATTCTGGTGTAAAAGTAGCTTCTGTTTCGACGGCGTTTCCAAGTGGACAAGCACCATCCGACATTAAAGTTCGCGATACCAAATTTGCCGTGGATGAGGGTGCGGATGAGATCGATATGGTCATCTCTCGCGGTAAGTTCTTGGCAGGTGAATACAACTTTGTATTCGACGAAATTGCTATGATCAAGGAAGCTTGCGGATCGGCTCGTTTGAAGGTGATCCTTGAAACAGGAGAATTAGCCTCACTGGATCAAGTGCGTCGAGCGAGTGATATAGCTATGTACGCAGGAGCAGATTTTATCAAAACGTCAACCGGCAAGATCCAACCAGCAGCCACGATGCAAGTGACGTATACCATGTTGTGTGCGATCAAAGATTTTTACCTAAAAACAGGGGTTAAAGTTGGAATGAAACCGGCAGGAGGGATCTCCTCATCGAAATTGGCTTTGCACAACTTGGTTATGGTAAAAGAAACCTTAGGCAATGGTTGGCTCGACAATGAGTGGTTCCGATTTGGGGCTAGTTCCCTAGCGAATGATGTCTTGATGCAAATATTAAAACAAAGTACCGGTCACTATCAAAGTGCCGATTATTTTTCGATCGACTAAGATGGCAAAGAATAAAAAGAACAACGCGGATAGCAAAGCACCGGTTTTCGATTTCAACGGAGGCTGGAATTATAGCGCTAGTCCGGAGAGTACGAGTCATTTAAAACTAAAGGCACGTTACGAATTGTACATCGATGGAAAATTTGTAGCACCAGCTGGAGGCGAGTATTTTAAAACCACAAATCCGGCTACTGAAGCCGTTTTGGCCGAAGTGGCTTATGGGCGTGATGCGGATATCGACAAAGCAGTAGCAGCTGCTCGAAAGGCATATACCGAGGTGTGGTCGAAAATGAGTGGAAAGGAACGCGGTAAATACATCTTCCGAATTGCACGCATGATGCAGGAAAAGGCGCGTGAATTGGCAGTTGCGGAATGTTTGGATACCGGTAAGCCAATTCGCGAATCACGCGATGTGGATGTTCCTTTGGCGTGTAATCATTTCTTTTATTATGCCGGTTGGGCAGATAAATTGGCTTATGCATTCCCGAATCGCAAGGTGGAATCCTTGGGTGTTGCTGGTCAGATCATTCCATGGAACTTTCCCTTGTTGATGGCTGCCTGGAAAATTGCGCCGGCTTTGGCATGTGGCAATACGGTAGTACTTAAACCAGCGGAAACCACGCCATTAACGGCAATGTTGTTGGCTGAGATCATCCATGAGTCGGGATTACCAGCTGGAGTAGTGAATATTGTAACCGGGCATGGAGATACGGGAGCAGCCTTGGTGAATCACCCGGACGTCAATAAAATTGCATTTACAGGTTCAACAAACGTTGGAAAGATCATTCAAAGTGCAGTAGCAGGAACAGGTAAGAAACTGACCTTGGAACTGGGTGGCAAATCTGCGAATATCATTTTTGAAGATGCGCCACTGGATCAGGCCGTTGAAGGAATCGTTAATGGGATCTTTTTCAATCAAGGACACGTTTGTTGTGCCGGTTCACGTTTGTTCGTTCAGGAATCTGTTGCAGAAACAGTTATTGCAAAATTGAAAGATCGTTTGGATACCTTGTTTGTGGGTGATCCTTTAGACAAGAATACAGATATAGGTGCGGTAAACTCGAAGGAACAATTCGAAACCATTCAAAAGTATATCCAAATTGGTAAAGATGAAGGTGCAACGATGTATGAAAGCGCTTGTTCATTGCCAAAAAAAGGATTCTTCATCCGACCAACATTGTTTACGGATGTTGCTCAATCTAGCAGAATTGCTCAGGAGGAGATCTTCGGACCTGTATTGACCATCCAGACTTTCCGTACGATCGATGAGGTGATCCAAAAAGCGAACAACACGCCTTATGGATTGGCTGCTGGGGTTTGGACCGATAAAGGTTCGCGCATTTTTAACATGACAACGAAGCTACGCGCCGGTGTCGTTTGGGCAAACACCTACAACAAGTTCGATCCTGTTTCTCCATTTGGTGGCTATAAGGAGAGCGGATTTGGTCGCGAAGGAGGTGTACACGGATTGGGAGCGTATTTGAAAGTATAATGTTACAAAGGATAATTATCAATTATTAATTGATGAATTATCTAAAATAAATTAAAGAAATAAACTATCTGGTTTGGTTTTAGAAATCACATTTTTCTTTAAATTGAATTAGAAAAAAGAATATGTATTCGCCAAATAGTGACATCAGACAAAGAAGTTTTGAATTTGCTTTGTCCACAGTTAAACATTGTAAAAGAATAAAGGAAAAACATAAGGAATTCATTTTGACAGATCAATTAGTTCGATCCTCTACTTCAGTTGGGTCGAACATGAGAGAAGCAAGAAATGCAGAAAGTAAAGCGGATTTCATTCATAAATTAAGTATCTGTCAAAAAGAATGTGATGAAAGTATTTATTGGATAGAGTTATTGATGGCGTTGTTTGACGAAGAAAAGAAATATCTTTCAACCGTTCACGATGAAGCCACTCAATTGCTCCGGATTATTAAGACGATTAATTTAAAAACCAAAGAAAATTTAAATTGGAAGAAGAGGTAATCTACTTAATAATTGACAATTAAACATTAATAATTATAAATGGAAAGATTGGAAATACTAAAAACATACAAGATATTCATCGGAGGAGCTTTTCCTCGAACTGAGTCAGGAAGATACTACCAGCCTTTGAATAAGAAGGGTGAAGTTTTGGCGAATATGTGTCTCTCATCTCGAAAGGACCTGCGCAATGCAGTTGTTGCGGCTCGAAAAGCATTTGGTGGATGGAGTGAACGTACGGCATTCAATCGCGGACAGATCCTTTACAGAATTGCAGAAATGTTGGAAGGACGCAGCGCGCAGTTTGTTGAAGAATTGGTAAAACAAGGTCTCACTCAGGCGAAGGCGGAGGCAGAAGTTGCCCTGTCGGTGGATCGCTGTGTTTACTATGCAGGATGGTGCGATAAGTACCAACAGATCTTCAGTAGTGTGAATCCGGTGTCGAGTTCACATTTCAATTTCTCCGCGCTGGAACCAATGGGTGTTGTTGGAGTTCTGGCTCCTGAGAAGAACGGACTGATTGGTTTGGTTTCAACGATCTTACCGGTAATTGCAGGAGGAAATACAGTGGTAGTTTTAGCCTCTGAAAGCATGCCGTTGTGCTCGATAACTTTGGCAGAAGTTTTAGCTACATCAGATCTTCCGGGTGGAGTGGTAAATATTTTGACAGGGGCTTCGAAAGAATTGTTGGATCAATTCCATGCCCACATGGATATAAACGCGGTAGTGATCTCAGGCCGATCGCAGGAGGATGTAGCTGCTCTGGAAAAAGGAGCGACTGTGAATGTGAAGCGTGTGTTCCATTGGGATACAGATTTTACAAAAGAAACTGCAGAGGATCCTTACTTTATCAATGACCTGCAAGAATTGAAAACAACTTGGCATCCGATCGAACACGTCGGAGGTGCCACGAGTAGTTATTAATACAAAAGGCTCTTCATTTGAAGAGCCTTTTTTTTATTTTCTTATCAATTTGAATGGTTCTTTACTCGGAAATTTCGATTTGAAATAAGAACTTAATTTCTTTTCATCCACTGTTACTTCGATAACCACATCGCTGTTACCTTCGGGATCATCTGTTTCTATTGGTTTCGCTTCAATTGTCGTGAAAAAAGGCTTCAGATCTTCCATACTTGCGTTTCCATCGGTCCACATGCCATACAATTCATAGTCTTTACCCTTCTTCACCATTTTGAAAATGGTTACGTTTGGCTCAACGCCCAGACATAAGTAAACATCTTTCTTGATCGTTGTCAGGAATAAACTGTCGTTTAAAACAAGGACGTTCGTTCCTTCCGAGTTGATCATTTCCAATTGCTTGGACTTAATGGATACGCTTGAACTCACGCCTTCCATCAAAGATGCCATTGATTCCGGGTATTGCAGAGTGTACTCACCGATCATTTCTTTTGGAAATTCAGATTTGCGCTTTCCGGGAATATTCTTGCTAGTTACCATTGTGCAAGAAGTTATCACCAACAACAAACTTGCGATCCAAAAAAGATGTTTCATGAAATATATTTAAACGAATGTAAGAAAAAAGCCCGGACCAGAAACCGTAAGAAACGGGATTCTGAGATCCGGGCAATAATTATTGTGTAAGGAATTATTATCCTACTAGTGCCTGATATCCAGCAGCGTCAAGCAAAGCATCCAACTCGGAAGCATTGCTGATCTTAACCTTGATCATCCAACCATCTCCATAAGGATCTTTATTCACTGCCTCTGGATTGGACTCCAATCCTTCATTGAACTCAATGATCTCACCAGAAACCGGCATGAACAAATCAGAAACTGTTTTAACAGCTTCAACTGATCCAAATACTTCTTCTTGATCCAATGTTTCCCCCACTGTCTCAATTTCAACGTAAACGATGTCACCCAATTCACTTTGTGCGAAATCAGTGATTCCAATGGTAGCGATGTCACCTTCAACACTTACCCACTCATGGTCTTTCGTGTACTTCAAATTTGCCGGAATATTCATTTTGTAATTTTTCTTTGGTTAGTAACCTTAATTCATGCCCTCCAAATGAGAAGCGACGCAAAGGTAATTTTTTTTCCTTCACGTTCTACATACCGGGTTGTGCAAGTGACGTTGTATTTTCTTTTTGCATGATTAACTTTGCGTTATGGTAAATGCAGACCAACTCAAAGAAATTAATGATCGCGTTGAGGCGATTGCCGCATACTTGAAAATTCCAGAAAAGGAAATGAGTTTGCGCGAAAAAGAATTGAAAGCTCAGGATCCAAACTTTTGGGATGATCCGAAAAAAGCAGAGATCGCCATGAAGGAAATTCGTGGCTTGAAATATTGGATTGAATCCTACAAAACCCTGAGAACACAAGCAGATGACTTGGAAGTTTTGATAGATTTTGTCCGCGAAGGAGCGGCAGAGGAAGAGGAATGCGATGAAGCTTACAAGAATCTTTTGTCTGTGATCGAAGAGGTGGAGTTGAAAAATATGCTTTCAGGTGAAGAAGATGCATTGAGTGCTGTGTTACAGATCACAGCTGGTGCTGGAGGTACTGAAGCGTGTGACTGGGCAGGAATGTTGATGCGCATGTACATCATGTGGGGAGAAAAAAATGGCTACAAGGTAAAAGAATTGAATTTCCAAGAAGGCGATGTGGCAGGTATCAAAACAGTTACACTCGAATTTGAAGGGGAATTTGCATTCGGTTATTTAAAAGGTGAGAACGGGATCCATCGCTTGGTGCGTGTAAGTCCTTACAATGCTCAGGGAAAACGCATGACCTCTTTTGCTTCCGTTTATGTGTATCCTTCTGTAGACGATACGATAGAAATATATATCAATCCTGCAGATATTACATTTGAGACTTTCCGCTCAGGTGGTGCTGGTGGTCAGAACGTAAACAAAGTTGAAACTGCCGTTCGTTTGCGACATGCTCCGTCGGGCATCATCATTGAAAACTCGGAGTCTCGTTCGCAGCTGGCCAATAAAGAAAAGGCGATGCAGTTGTTGCGTTCTCAGCTGTATGAGATCGAATTGCGTAAACGCGCTGAATCGCGTGAACAGATTGAGGCCGGTAAGAAAAAGATCGAATGGGGTTCTCAGATCAGAAGTTATGTGCTTGATGATCGTCGTGTGAAAGACCACAGAACGGATTATACAGTAAACGATCCGGACAAAGTTTTAAATGGGGAATTAACGCCATTTTTAAAGTCATACTTAATGACTTACGGAAGTTAATCCACCCACGCGTGGAATTTTTTTTATCTTCGAATATGTCAATTCGATGCTTGCTGTTCTTGTTTCTAGTTTTATCGTTCGCGGTACGAGGTGGGGATAGGTGGGCAGAATTTTCCCTCGAACAGTTGGATAGCCTTCAATTCGAAAGATTGGAAATGGGGGGAGGAGATCCGTCCGAGATAGCCATGCTAATCATTGAACGTTCGAAGCAAAACTCCAGTATTTACCTGATCAATGCTTACACAGTTCTGGGAATCGTCAATAAGAATAAAGGGTTCTACGTTTCCGCGTTGAATTACAATTTGAAGGCCTTAACTGTTGCGGAACGCATGTATGATCAAGGTAGAATTTCCGCATGCATGAATAACATTGGGATTCTTTATGATTTGCAAGAGAATTACGAGAAAGCCATTGTTTACTTTGAAAAGAGCTTGAAACTCGAGGAAAAATTAAACCAGCCTTTACAACGGTCGATTCGTTTATTCAATCTGGGAGACAGTTATAATGCTCTTGGACAATACGACGAGGCGATAGGATATTACACCTCCTCTTTGTTGATTGAGAAAAAATTGAAAAATGATTTGGGTGTGGTTTATGCTGAACTTGGTTTGATAGACGTGTACTTAAAAACTGATCGTTTGACGGACGCAGGGGCCTTGTTGGATCGCGTTGATCAGAAAGCATTTGATTTTGAAACGAGGGTAATGCACGCGCGGTTGTCCGGAGTATATGCGCTAAAAATGAATGCGATAGCTGAAGCGATCAACTCCTTAAAAAAGGCGGAGACTTTAGCCAAGCAGTATGATCTAAAAGCAGAATTGTTGCAGGTTTACAATGAATTGGCCTTGGCTTATGCGAAATCTGGAGATGTATCGGCAGAAAACAAATATCTGAAGGCAAGTATCAGCCTGAATAAAGAACTTCAAAGTAATTTGGTTAAAAATCAACTCGAAGATCTAACCTATCAGCAGGAAATGGAGCGAAAAGAAATGGAGTTACGCTATGTCAAGGAACAAAAATCTTTGGCAGAGAAAAATGCACGGGCTTTAAAGGATTTGCGCAAGTTTGATTGGCGAATGACTATCTTTAGCTTATTCGGTATGTTTTCAATAGTCGTATTGGTAGTGATCGGTGTGAAACGCTTAACAAGTACAAGATGAATGGATGGTTAACCATAAAATGGATTCGTCTCGGATTATTGTTGGCACTTTCCGGTATCGTCAGTTGGTTTTTGGGTTACCAGGAGTTTGGCGATTTTTTACCAACCGGGCTGGAGTATTTGAGTCTAATGCTAATTCCCGGTGCTGTCTATTTATTCTTCGAGTGGGGACGCATGCGTTTGCGGAAACAAGGAATCTATGCCGAGTCCTTTTCTATCTTTCTGAGTTTATTGATCGGTTCAGTAATTGCGTTCTTTCTGTTGCACGTGGATCAATTGTATACGGTCGCCTATTTCGCTGGTTATTTTATTCTGGCGAGTTTCTTGAGCTTGATTTATTACGTGGTAAATCTATTCCGTGATCTCGAATGGAAGATGGCACAACCACACCAAAACGAAATGGATAGCGCCATAAATAAAATATCAGAACAACCGATAAGGTTCGAATTGTTGAATCCAAAAGGGAGAGTTGTTTTAAGTATTCCTTTTGACTGCTTGCTTTGTTTTGAAGCAAACGACAACTACATCAATATCTATTTTCAAGGTGAAAATGGCCTGCAAAAACGCATGGAACGTTTATCTATGAAGAAGGTAGAGGTGTTAATTGAACCTGTAGCTGAACAGTTTCTGCGGGTACACAAATCGTATCTGGTTAATCGTCAAAAAGTACGAGCAATCCACGGAAGAGCACAAAATTATCAGCTTCAATTAGAACAACTTGATTTTGAAGTTCCTGTGTCAAGGAGAATGTCAATTTATGATTATTTCCCTAGCATTTGACCACAATAAATTAGCATTTCACCCCAAAAACAGGCTGTTTACAACCAATCCTAGCCACTTACGACAATCTTTTTTTCAGTTCAAATTCATAGGCTAGTTTCGCAAAGTGGTCCTCTGAGGATCCTAAAACTGCGCTTACATGAAAAAATTATTGTCATTCACTTTTGTTGCATTGTCCTGGGCGAGCTCTCAAGCCCAATTGACTGTCAACAATACCCTTTACAGTGTTACCCAACTGGTGGATGGAGTTTTGGTCCCGACATCAAACGGAACAGTTATTTCCAATGTTACTTTTGGAGGGGTTTACAATCAAAGTTCCAGATATCAAATCGGTTATTTTACAACTGCTACTAATACAACTACCCAAATGGGCATGGGTTCCGGTGTGATGATCACATCAGGGAACACCTCTGAGATCCCTTTGGCCATGGGAACAGATCCCCGTGCTGGTCAGGTATCTAGAAATTATGTCTCTTGTACAGCTGGTGAAATACGTCGTACCACGACCACAGGTACATGTGTTAACGTACAGAATGATCTGATTGTCCTATCAGGTAATACAAACTACTACAATACGGCCGTCCTCGAATTTGATTTTGTTCCGGTTACAAGTAATGTATCTTTCCGTTATGTATTTGGTTCGGAAGAATTTGAAGATAATAGTGGGTTGATCAATTACCAATGTTCAGATTACAGCGATCGTTTCGGATTCTTGCTAAGTGGACCCGGTATTGCAGGCGGACAAGGATATACAAATAACGCCAAGAACATTGCCCGTTTGTCGAATGGTTCTATCGTATCCATCAATTCGGTGAACAATGGAGTAGTAGGAAGTTCTGGTGGTGGACCAATGGCTTCTAAATGCTTGACCGCAAATCCATCTTGGGTTAACAATGCCGCGGTTGCTGAGTATTTTGGAACTATTCAAGGGACTCAAATGAACGGAAATACACGAGTATTAACGGCGTATCAAGGAGGCTTGACTCCAGGGGCGACATACCACATTCGTTTGATCATAATGGATGTGAGTGACGGTGCTTATGATAGTGTTGTTTACTTGGAAGCAGGAAGTTTCTCTACAACAGCGAATCCGATGCCTGTAGTATTGGGTGATTTTACCGCGGTATGTGATAAGAAAAAAGGTGTTGTTGTAGAATGGGATACTGAAAGTGAACGTAATAACGAACGATTCCATCTGGAAAGATCATTCAATGGTGAACCTTTTGAATTATTGACTTCGATTGCGGGTCATGGTAATTCGGACCAACAGCATCATTACACGTTTATAGATGAATCCGCACCTTTAGGCGTGACCTATTATCAATTAGTTCAAGAAGATGAAAATGGAACTCGTACGGTTTTGAAAACGATTGCTATTAACAATTCATGCACCTTGGATAATCCTAACGGTTACTTGGTAGGATACAACGAAGAAACGAATAGCCTTCAAATGACTTATAGTGTCGAAAAACGCGAGATGGCGAATGTCTTCCTCTATGATCTGGCTGGAAATATCGTACAAGAATGGGAGTTGGAATTGAATCCATCCGAAATGAATACTACACTATCAATTGATCATGCATTTTCAAATGGAATCTACATGATAAAGATACAGAATAACGAAAGAGTATATACTACTAAAACCCACTTGTCACACTAAGAAGCTACATTAAACAGGTATACCGGATGCAATTCTAAACAGGTGGCATCCGGTATTTTAAACAGAGAAAATGAAATTAAACGTCATCATAGAATCCATTATTATCACTGTCATTTCCATTATTGGAAGTGTAACGGGAAGAATGGCCTATGAATAGCAGAGCACAAAGCAGTTTTAGGTTAAGCCATTCCCCACAAGGAATGGCTTTTTAATTTGTAATACATATCAACATGAATTATTTTAATAACAACACAGTCGTATTTTTCAATGGGGCGTTTGTCAAAGCAGAAGATGCAATGGTGAGCACTTACAATCAAACAATGCATTATGGAAATGGGGTCTTCGAAGGAATTCGTTCTTATGATACTGAAGATGGAACCCGCATTTTTAAGGCAAAAGAGCACTACGATCGCTTGCATTATTCTGCGAACAAGATGCATTTCAACATTCCATATACTTCTCAAGAGTTGGAAGCGATCACCTATGAGTTGTTGCGAAGAAATGATCTGAAAGATGCCTACATACGTCCATTAGTTTTCTTGGGTGCGAATATGTCTTTAACTCCCACGGAAGAGGTTCATGTTGTAATCATGGCCTGGGAATGGGGAAAATATTTGGGGGATCAGTTACTTCGTGTAACGGTTTCTCCATATCAACGTCCGAATCCAAAGAGCTGTCACGTAGATGCTAAAGTAGTTGGACATTATACAAATAGTATCCTTGCCACAACTGAGGCAAAATCCCGTGGTTTCGATGAGGCTTTGTTAACGGATGCGAATGGTTTTGTGGCTGAAGGTCCGGGTGCCAATCTATTCTTTGAAAAAGATGGAAAATTGGTAACACCACCACTTGGAAATATCTTACCTGGAATTACCCGTGCAACTGTACTGGAATTGGCCAAAGAACTCGGTGTATCCGTGGAAGAACGCTATTTCACACCGGAAGAATTGAAGCTGGCAGATGCGGCTTTCTTTTGCGGAACTGCAGCCGAGGTTATCGGATTGAAATGTTTGGATGAGATTGAATTCCCGGCTAAATGGGAAGATTCTGTTAGCCATTTGATCCAAAGACGCTACCGTATGCGCGTTTCTGTGAATGAATATCACCAATTACACATATAGATCATGGAACTGAACAAATATTCAAAAACGATCACGCAAGATCCTACACAACCGGCTGCGCAAGCCATGCTTTATGGAATAGGCTTTTCTGATGAAGATTTCAATAAAGCACAAGTAGGAATCGTGAGCACGGGATATGAAGGAAATACCTGTAATATGCACCTGAATGCTTTAGCGAAAGAAGTGAAATTGGGTGTTCAAGAGAACGAACTGGTTGGTTTGGTCTTCCATTCAATTGGAGTTTCGGATGGGATTTCGAATGGGACAACAGGAATGCGTTACTCATTGGTTTCTAGGGATGTGATTGCTGATTCGATCGAAACGGTAATGGGCGCACAATGGTACGATGGCCTTGTGGCTGTCGTTGGTTGTGACAAGAACATGCCTGGTTCCGTGATCGCTATGGGTCGCTTGAACAGACCAGCGATCATGTTGTATGGTGGAACGATCCATTCTGGAGAATACAAAGGTCAGAAACTCAATATCGTTTCGGCATTTGAGGCCCTCGGTCAACATCTGCAAGGTACGTTGCCAGATGAGGATTACAAAGGAATCATCAAGAATGCTTGTCCCGGTGCAGGAGCCTGTGGCGGAATGTACACAGCAAATACAATGGCCGCAGCGGTAGAGGCATTGGGAATGAGTTTGCCTTATTCCTCCTCTAATCCAGCCTTGAGTGATGACAAACGTGCAGAGTGTTTTCAAGTAGGTAAGGCCATGCGCTTGTTGTTGGAAAAGAACATCAAACCACGCGATATCATGACGCGTGCAGCTTTTGAAAATGCTATGACGGTAGTAACTGTGATGGGAGGATCAACGAATGCTGTGATGCACTTAATAGCGATGGCAGCTTCAGTGGGTGTCGAATTGACATTGGCCGATTTTCAACGTATTTCCGATCGTACCCCCGTGCTCGCAGACCTGAAACCAAGTGGGAAGTATCTCATGGAAGATGTTCACGAGATAGGCGGAATACCGGCAGTGATGAAATATCTGTGGCAACAAGGCCTGATCGATGGCTCTTGCTTGACAGTTACAGGTAAAACCCTGGCTGAAAATCTGGAGGAACTTCCTTCACTTCCACTTGAACAAGATGTGATCCGAAGATTGGATAATCCGGTTTCACCTCATGGACACCTGCAAATGCTTTTTGGAAATCTTGCTCCGGAGGGCGCAGTTGCCAAAATATCTGGTAAAGAAGGTGAGCGTTTTTCCGGAAAGGCCAAAGTTTTTGAAGACGAAAATGACATCATAGCTGCAGTTCGAAACAATGAAATTAAAGCGGGAACGGTTGTGGTGATCCGCTATTGTGGTCCAAAAGGCGGTCCGGGAATGCCGGAAATGTTGAAACCAACTTCAGCGATTATGGGTGCTGGATTGGGGAAAGATGTTGCCCTAATTACCGATGGGCGTTTTTCAGGTGGTTCTCATGGCTTTGTTGTGGGACACGTCACGCCTGAAGCTTTTGTGGGAGGTACGATAGCCTTGTTACAAGACGGAGATATGATCCACATTGACGCCGTGAAGAACACCTTGCATGTTGAACTTACAGATGAGGAACTTGCTGCTCGCAAAAAAGCTTGGAAGCAACCTGAACCACCTGTAAAACAAGGGGTTTTGTACAAATATTTACAATCCGTTTCCTCGGCATCCCGAGGTTGCGTAACAGATGCTTATCATGGAGAATAGATCAATGACCGGCGCCGAGATTGTCATGCAATGTTTGCTTGCAGAACAGGTGGATACAATTTTTGGATATCCGGGTGGGGCGATCATGCCAATCTACGATGCCTTGTACGACTTTCAGGAAGAGATCAAACACGTTCTGGTGCGTCATGAGCAAGGAGCAATACATGCGGCTCAAGGTTTTGCTCGGGTTTCCGGTAGAACCGGGGTGGTTTTTGCTACTTCCGGACCTGGAGCAACCAATCTTATAACTGGTTTGGCGGATGCTCAGATAGATTCAACTCCGGTTGTTTGTATTACCGGACAAGTAGCTTCCCATTTGTTGGGAACGGATGCATTTCAAGAAACGGATGTGATCGGGATTTCTATGCCGGTTACCAAATGGAACATTCAAGTTACCAATGCAGCGGACATCGCGCCGGCTATAGCCAAGGCATTTTACATCGCTGCCTCCGGAAGACCGGGACCGGTTTTGGTTGATATCACGAAGGATGCACAGTTTGGCATGGCGAATTTTACGTATGAGCCGTGCAAGACGATCAGAAGTTATAAGCCGAAACCCACTTTGGATGAGGTAAAACTTCAAGACGCTGCTGCGCTGATCAATGCGGCGAAAAAGCCTTATTTGCTGGTTGGACAAGGCATATTGTTGAGTGGTGCAGGAGATGCGCTTCAAGCCTTTGTTGAGAAAACGGATATTCCGGTGGCCTCAACCTTGATGGGACTTGGTGCTTTTCCCGCGGATCATTCGAATTACGTCGGATATCTTGGGATGCACGGCAATTATGCGCCAAATGTTTTGACAAATGAATGCGACGTATTGCTCGCTGTCGGTATGCGCTTTGATGACCGTGTTACCGGTGATGTGTCTCGTTATGCGAAGCAAGCAAAGGTGATCCACATCGATATCGATGCAGCAGAACTGAATAAGATCGTCAAAACAACTGTTGCGGTGCATGCTGATGCAAAAGAAGCATTGGAGCTTCTCGTTGATCTCGTGACTCCACAGAAGCATCCCGAGTGGCTGGAAGAATTTCATCAACTAACCCGTATTGAAGAGCATGAAGTAGTTGATCAAGCACTTTATCCGGAGGATGCCGAATTACGCATGGCTGAAGTGGTCAACCGTTTGGCAGAAATGGATCAAGAACGAAATGATCTGGTTGTTGTAACCGATGTTGGACAACATCAAATGGTTTGTTCGCGCTATTTCCGTTATAGAAATCCGCGTACAAATGTTACTTCCGGAGGACTTGGAACGATGGGATTTGCCTTACCGGCCGCTGTTGGAGCAAGCTTGGGAGCACCGAATAAAACGGTGGTCGCCGTGATCGGAGATGGTGGTTTTCAAATGACCTTGCAAGAACTTGGAACAATCATGCAATACAAATTGAAAGTGAAGATCTTGATCCTAAACAACCAATTTTTAGGCATGGTGCGCCAGTGGCAACAACTCTTCTTCGACCGCCGGTATTCCTTTACTGAAATGACGAACCCGAATTTCGTTCAATTGGTGGCAGCATACGGGATCAACGGAATGACCGTGAAAGAACGCGAAGAGCTAGACGCTGCTATGGAAGCTTGGTTATCCTCCTCAGATGCTGAATTACTGGAGTGTATTGTAAAACAAGAAGACAACGTGTTCCCGATGGTTGAAACCGGGGCGTCTGTTGCAGAAATACGATTATCATGAGTACTACAAAAAGATGGAGTATATCGGTCTTTACCGAAGATACGGTCGGAATGCTGAACCGCATAACCATTGTGTTTACGCGCCGACATATCAATATAGAAAGTATCACGGCTAGTATGTCTGAAGTACCCGGGATCTACCGCTACACGATCGTTATCACAGCTACTGAAGATCAGGTTCAAAAAGTGGTTGGTCAACTGGATAAACTCGTTGAAGTGGTAAAGGCATTTTACCACCCGGACGAACAAGTGGTTTATCAGGAATTAGCATTGTTCAAGATCCGGATGACTCCTGAGACGAATCAAAAATTGGAAAGGTTGGTCCGTGATCACGGCGCACGTCTGCTTGCAGTCGATCCCGAATACGTGGTACTGGAACTAACCGGACACGAACGCCAGATCAACGACCTGGTGAAAGATTTAAATGGCTTGGACCTATTGGAATTCTCGCGCTCGGGAAGTGTCGCAGTTACCAAACCAATGCCCACACTAACAGAAATAATGGAAAACAATTAAAGAAATGGCAACAATAAAATTTGGAAATGTAGCGGAGTCAGTAGTTACCCGC
>CAYLJB010000037.1:0-23302 GCA_964383785.1 uncultured Fluviicola sp. | reverse complement strand
CGATCAGCGAGTGTGCCAACGGCATTCCAATGGCACGCAAAACAGTTGAGTCTGTCAAATCGCGTTGTAGACGAGATACTGGCAATTTCGCTGCAAGATGCTCGTAAAGTGCATTTGCAATCCCAACATTTCCTTCTGAATTTTCAAAATCGATTGGATTCACTTTATGCGGCATTGCGGAAGATCCTACTTCGCCCTCTTTCAATTTTTGTTTGAAATAGTCCATCGAAATGTATGTCCACATATCGCGGTCCAAATCCAAAATGATCGTATTGATTCGTTTCAAACAGTCAAAAAGATTCGCCAATTGGTCATAGTTCTCGATCTGTGTGGTCAAAGGAGTACGACTCAAGCCCAAATTCTTATTTACGAAATCATTGGCGAAGGTCACCCAATCCATCTCTGGAAAAGCAACATGATGTGCATTGAAATTTCCGGTTGCACCACCAAATTTGGCCGCATAAGGGATTGTTTTCAAAACTTCAATCTGACCCTCCAAACGCTGAACAAACACCGCAATCTCTTTCCCTAAAATGGTTGGAGAAGCTGGCTGACCGTGTGTTCTTGCTAGCATTGGAACAGTTTTCCATTCAGCAGCATAGTCCTTCAATTGACTAATCATTGCTTGCAATTCCGGAAGGAAAACTTCGTAAATCGCCTCTTTTAAACTTAAAGGAACGGCAGTGTTATTGATATCTTGGGAGGTAAGTCCAAAATGGATAAACTCCAAATGAGCGCCTAAGCCCAAACCTTCCATTTTCTCTTTCAAGAAATACTCAACAGCTTTTACATCATGATTGGTAGTGCGTTCGATGCGCTTGATCTCCAAAGCATCTGCCTCAGAAAAGTTTGTCACGATAGCTCTCAATGCTGGAAAAACCGATCGATCCACAGAACTAAGAGGCGCTACACCAAATTCAACCAAGGCAATGAAGTATTCCACCTCCACGTGGACACGATACTTGATCAAACCAAATTCAGAAAAATAGGGAGCCAAGGTATCAACTTTAGAACGGTAACGTCCGTCAACCGGACTAATTGCTGTGAGCGCTGTAAGATTCATACTGCGTACTTTATCGATTTATTAGAAAGCGGCAAAGGTAGTAAAAATCCAAGCTTTGAAATTCATTCGTGGGATTTTAGCCAATTCCAGAAAGGTGATTTAAAGACTTAAAATCTACTAACTTTGTGACATGCGGTTTTTTCAGAACTTGTTGGTCGGTTGGCGGGCTTATATCAAGGCCTTCCGTTTCATTCTTGATCACAAGTTGTATTGGTTTGTTTTGATCCCGGCAATTCTGATGTTGGGAATTTACCAATTGGGCTTCATGATCGAATTGAACAAGCCGGAAGCGAAAGCGGAAAACATGAATCAGATCATCTGGTATTTGATGCGTTTACTGCTTGAGATCTCCATTTCCATTCTTTTGATGCGTTTTGCCAAGTATTTGGTGGTTATTTTGCTTTCGCCTCTTCTCTCCCATTTATCTCAAAAGGTGGAGTTTTTGATCACTGGAAACACCTACGCATTTTCATTTCGCCAATTGATCCATGATGTAAAACGCGGCTTTCGAATTGCTATCCGGAACATTATGTGGGAGTATTTTTTCTTTCTAATCGTTTATTTAGTCGCCTGGCTCGGATGGGAAGAAGCCAAAGATAGTCCTTTGTTTTACCTGATCTTTGTAATTGGATTCTACTACTACGGCTTTTCATTTTTGGATTACGTTAACGAGCGCCTGCAACTGAACATTGAACAGAGTATTCAATTCGCAAGAAAGAATCGCGGTCTCGCCCTTGCCATAGGAGCCATTTACAGCATCATGATCTGGGTTCCTGTTGACCTAAAAGCACTTTTCGACTGGAGTAATTTCGGCGCCAATCCGCTTCAGTTCTTGTATCAGTTCATACTTAATTTCGTATTATGGATCTGTGCGGCATTTGCTCCAATTTGGAGTATCGTGGCGGCGACAATTGCCATGAATGATTTGTTGGATCTGAAGAAAACTCGCGAATTGGTAATTGCCAATCAGGATTTATCAACAAAATAGGCTTTTTTACTCCACAAATCGACGTTGTAAATGAATAATTTACCTTATTTTGTCATCAAATTGAATCCATTATTTATGCGCTATTTCATAACCATTTGTCTTTTCATAGGCTTTGGATTTTCGAACCGCACTTTCGCGTTCAGTGAACCTGCAGATTCTACTACCGGCATCATCGACAAATCAGCGGCTCTGATTCTGATCGATAAAGGTCGCCAGCAAGTTACCGAAGGAAAGATCCGCGATGCTTTGATCACTTTTCGTGAGGCCACTCAAAAAGATCCTAACTCCTGGAAAGCATCTTACTGGGTTGCTTACTGTCACTTCCGTCTGAATAATTTCGGTTTTGCTCGTCAATACGGACTGGATGCGGTGCGTAAAGGGAGTACTGAAGTAGATGCGGACATTTATGACATTTTAGGCTCAAGTTATCATCGATTAGGAAATTTAGATTCGGCACAGATCAATTATCAAAAAGCTTTAGACCTTTTATCCGCCGGTAGAGCAAAGGACTTACGCATTACAGATAAATTAGCTGAGTGCGCTTTTGCTAAGAATGCTTTAAGCAAAGCGAGCAATTTAAGAACGCCTATGTTAGGTGATATCAACACCGGTTACAATGATTACAACCCAATCTTGAGTACTGATGGAAAACGGTTGTATTTCACATCAAGACGAGGAAACACTACGGGTGGGCGTATGAATCCGGATGATCAGGAATATTTTGAAGATGTTTACACAGCTGTCTGGAATGAAACAGATCAATTATGGGATAGCGTTTCAAATAACATTGAACGCATGAACACAGATGGGCATGACGCTCTGAACTGGTTGTCAAAAGACGGGTTGTTTGGCGTAATGACTTGGAATACTTCTGTTACAGACATGAAAACCTTAACGCGAAGTGGTGACATCGCTGAGATCGAATTCACGAAGAAGGGAAAATGGAATGCTCCTAAGATCATTGCCAATAAATCGATCAACACTTCATTCTTTGAAGGATCAGCCACGTTGACAGCAGATGGAAATACCATGTATTTTGTAAGTGACCGCAAAGGCGACAAGCGCTCAACCGACATTTATGTGGTGCAGAAAGTAGGTAAAAAATGGGGCGAAGCAAAAGTGCTATCCGATAGTATCAATACTACTGGTAGAGAAACTACGCCTTGGATCTCACCAGATGGCCGATTCTTGTTCTTCTCCTCAGACGGTCACCGTGGAATGGGAGGTTTAGACGTGTACGTGAGTGAAAACACAGGAAGCGGATGGACTACTCCGATCAATTTAGGAGCGGCTGTAAATACGGTAAATGATGACACACATTTCAAAGTGTACAAAGACTTGAACAAAGCCGTTATGGCAGGAACCAACTTGTTAGGCCAAAAAAGTAGTTTCGACATTTACGAAATTGATCTTTCTAAATTGAGTTTACCCGTTAAGTGGTAATTATATTTATGGAAAATTGAACGAATGAACATCCAAAGCGTATTCAAACGAATACGCTTTTTTATTTTAAAACTGAATTATGAAACAGGTATTGATCGCGTTGATCTTGTGGCCGTGCATCTTGCAGGCTCAGAAATCGCAAAAAACATTAGCTCCTATTAAAAAGGTTACCGTTTTTAAAGAAGGCGCACAGATCGAACACCAACAGCAGGTTAACCTTACAGCAGGAAAACAAGTTTTGATCTTTGAAAAGTTGACTGATTTCCTCGATCCAACTTCCATTCAATTAAAATCCTCTATGAATGCGGTGATCTTGAGTATCCGTACCAGAAAGAACTACGACGACAAGAGTTTGGCGGAAAGTCAACTAGCTGAAATGAACGGTCGTAAAAAAGTACTTGAAAAAGAGGAGCAAAAGCTTCGCGATGAATACCGGGTTCTGTTGTTTGACGAACAACTCTTGATGAAAAACAATGATCTTGGTAGTCAACAACAAGCGGTAAAAATGACCGAGCTGAAGGAAGCATCCACATTTTTCCACTCAAAATTAACTGAGATCAACACACGTAAATCTCAACTTCAAACAGAAATTGAAGCAGTTGTTCGCAAGATCAATACGATAGAACAAGAGATCAGCACACGCCAAAGTCTTCCGGTGATCAACTACACCGAGATCGAAGTAGAATTAGACGTGCAAAAAGCAGGAGATGTCGAATTTGCATTTAGTTACATAACATCTGAGGCAAGCTGGACACCCTATTACGATATGCGCAGCAATGGAATCGGCTCCGACGTCCTTTTGGAGGCAAAGGCTAATGTAACCCAAAACACTGGTATCGAATGGAAGAACATTCAATTGGTGTTATCAACGAACGATCCGTATGACAATACACAAGAACCAAAGATCGATCCGTGGTATGTAGACTACTACACTCCTGCTCCACGCAAACAAACAACAAACCGTTACATTCCTGAATACAATTTCGATGGAGAATTGGTACACGGTCAGGTGAGTGATTACCAGACTGGAGAACCATTGGCCTTTGCTAAGATCACTTTAAATAATCAGCCGGATCAAATCTTTACCTCCGATGCGAGCGGACGCTTCTCATTCATTGTTCCAAAAGGAGAACGCGGATACACGGTTAGTTACTTGGGTTACCAGCCGGTTGGAGTGACAATCAATTCGCCTTACACAAAGATCCAATTGATCGCGGAAGAGATCGCCATGGAAACCATTCAAAATAATGCAAACTCAGGCTGGGATAATGGGCAAGGGTCATATATGGTTGTAAATACGGACGCTTCCGAACAAAGATTGACGAGTGTCGAATTATCAGAAGTGGTTGTAGTAAGAGGTTCACGACGAAAAAGCAAAACATCAATAAAACGCGAGGATATTTCGAAAATGCCTGCACGTTCCGCAGCAGGTGTAGCCAGTTATTCAAATGCTATTGCTGAACAAAGCGAAAAAGATCTGCGCATGGAGTTTACCATCAATACACCCTTCACGATTCCATCTGACAATGCGGACCATAAAGTAGCGATTGCGGTTTACACGATGCCGGCAAGCTACGAATACCACACTGTGCCGAAATTGGATCCATCGGTTTATTTAGTAGCTCAAATCTCCGGCTGGGAAAAACTGAACCTGTTAAGCGGAGAATCTAACATCTATTTTGATGGAACTTTCATTGGTAAAAGTTATGTTGATGTGGAAGCAACTAAAGATACGATCAGTTTCTCTTTAGGAAAAGACAAAAAAGTAGTTGTGGAACGCAAGCGCAGTGAAGAAATGAGTAAAACCAGACTAATAGGTTCACGTTATAAATACGATGTTACTTGGGATTTCACGATCCGCAACAATGGAAATGCAACCATTCCGGTGATCATGAAAGACCATTTCCCAATGTCAGTAAATAACGACATCAAAGTGAAACAAGGCACATTCGAAGGCGCAACATTAGAAGAAACCACCGGGATTTTGACTTGGCGATTCTCGATTTCCAAAGGGGAGATCAAGAAATACCAATTCAACTACAGCGTAGACTACGGCAAAGAGCAACCCGTTTATTTGGAATAAAAAAAGGCCCTCACAATTGAGGGCCTTTTTTTAGATACTATGATTTATTGCTTGATCAATTTTTCAATTCCTACAACGCGTCCATCACGAATGAGGTGCACGAAGTAAACTCCTGAAGTCAAGCTAGACAATTGAATAATTTCAGCTGTTTTTGGATTCTGAATCACTTGGATCAATTGTCCATTCAAATTGCGCAATTCCAAAGATTCAGCTGAACCGTTCATCAGAATTTTAACCTCCGAAGTAGCTGGATTCGGCAAAATAGTCAATTGTGTGGTCATTTCCTCCCCTATTCCGGCAACTCCACATCCATTGGAAGTAAACAATGCATTTCTACGAGGATCTGTGTTTAAGAAGCCGTGCATGCGTAGTTTTTGCCCTTTAGTGAACATCCCCATACAAGTATCTGAACTATAATCCATATAATTAAAAACCATATCCGTAGGATCAAATCCTCCCCAGAATGGATCCTCATTCGAGCAAGTATTAGCTACAAAATCGCAACCTTGATTAGAAGCAGCCCCCATATTTGGTGTATCTGCAATGGAATCTGAACCGGTACATGCATCTTCATCACCCCAAATATGATACAATCCCATCCAGTGACCAATTTCATGTGTTGCTGTTCTACCTGCTGCAGATATTGGATCAACATTTCCCGTAGTACCAAATGCTGTTGTTGTAATTGCTACCCCATCTGCATTAATTTTAGGATCTCCAGGAAACTGAGCGTACCCTAATAATCCAGGAAACAATTCTCCAACCCATAAATTTAAATACTGGTCCGTAGGCCACGCATTTTTTCCTCCCAAAGAATCGTATTTGATATCATCATTGAATGGAGAAAAATAACCTAGGAAGGTTCCACCAGTCGTTGAGGTACGGGTAATTCCGTTGGTCGGATTTCCATTTGGATCAACTGTTGCCAAACAAAATTCAACATCGATATCCGCTTTCAAAGAATCGAAATAAGCCGGGAGAGTAATCTGATTCAATGCTCTGTAATCCGTGTTTAATACATCAATCTGAGATTGAATTTGTGCATCAGATATATTCTGAGCGGCATTTTTATAAACAACATGAACCACAACGGGTATTGTCAACAAAACCTTATTGTTTTCGCCAGAATGTTCCTGAACCCACTGTTTTGAACGTGATTGTGCAAGACTCACTGCACTTGCATAATTCGGGTCCGAGTCCAATCGTTGTTGATGTACCGTATGAGAAGCACATTTTTCCTGAGAAAAACCAAACCCAACACTGAGTACTGATAATACAATTAGTGTAAAATTTTTCATAAACGTAGTTTGTTCGAAGGAACAAATAATCTACGTTTCTTAACTCATTTTTTTGAAATGGTCACCAAATCGATTTATCAGTGGTCAAAATTGATGATTAAACCGTAACCGATTCTAAATGATCCCAAAATTGAGGATAGGATTTTGAAACTGCTTCGTGTCCTTTGACACGAATCTCTGAATCAATTAGCAAAGCAGCAATTCCCAAAGCCATTGCAATGCGGTGATCATCATGCGAAAAGACCGATCTCCCACCTTTTAAGCGTCCGGTGCCGAAAACGATCATGGTGTCTCCATCCAATTCTATCTGCAGCCCAAGTTTACCAAATTCTTCTTGTAAGGTTAATCCCCGGTGACTTTCCTTGTGCTCCAAACGCGCAGCTCCATCGATCTTTGAAACACCGTCTATTCCGGCAGCGAGTACCACCAATGCCGGGAAAAGATCTGGGCAGTGCGTGGCGTTAACATGGAAGGCTATCCGTGCTGACCCATCTATGCGAATTCCGTTCGGAGAATGAAGGATCTTACAGTTTGCTATTTCCAGAAACTCGAGTAACTTCTTGTCAGCCTGCAAACTATCCAGTTGTAAACCCGTTAAGGTTAAATCTGATCCAAGCGCAGCGGCTACTAACCAAAATGCAGCTGCACTCCAGTCTGCTTCTATGGCATAGTTGGTTGGTTTATAGATTTGATTTCCTTTAATTTCAAAGTTACCACTTGTCGGTTCAGCGACTTCAATTCCAAAAGCAGTAAGTGTGGCCAAAGTCATGTCCACATACGGACGTGATTGTAAATTCTCTACACAAAGCAAACTATCCGAACTCGCCATCGGAAGTGCCATCAAAAGCGACGAAACGAATTGTGAACTCAAAGAGCCATCGACTTGTATTTGGGCACCATGCATCGGACCTTTAACCTGAATGGGCAAGCGACCTTCTGTGGAAGAAACCTGAACCCCCAACTGCGGTAAAACACGATCGAAAAAATCCATTGGTCGGTTTTTTAACGAACCTTCTCCTTTGATCGTAAGTTGCTCTGAAAATGAGGAGCAAACTCCTGTCAGCAACCTGCTTCCCAAACCACTTTCTCCAGCATTAACCACTTGACCTTCCTCTGGATGCAAAGCTCCCAAAACGCTAAACGAACCGTCATCATTTCGTTTTACACGAGCACCTAATTCCTGGATCGCTTCCATGACAGCAACCTCATCTTCGCTGAATCCTATACCCCATAGTGTTGAAACTCCGTGTGCAAGCGCCGCTGCAATCCATGCTCGTTGGGTATCACTCTTTGAAGCGGGAATGGCTACGGAACCTTCGAATTTTGAAGGCTGGATCACTTTATTTTGCATCACGATCGTTTACGTTAACACCGGGATTCATCACGCGGATCTGATGACGAATGGATTCCTGATGCAGGGCATCCATCACCTGACGAATAAACTTCAAAGTCAATTGATATTCTCCAGCTTTATCCATTCGTGCCGTAATAACTCGTTTCCAATGTTCTTCCTGGAGGATCGTGATGTTATTTTCCTTTTTGAAAAGCCCCACATCTTCACTCAACTGCATACGCGTAGTCAAGATCTCAAAAAGTCGATCATCTAAAACTCCAATCTTTTCACGTAATTGTGTCAATCCATCTTCCACTTCAGAAGTCACTTCTTTCGAACGCAGAACCAAGACTCGCAGCATTTCACCGAGACTCTCTGGAGTTAACTGTTGCGCCGCATCCGACCAAGCATTATCTGGATCGCGATGAGATTCGATGATCAAACCATCGAAATTCAAGTCCATTGCTTTTTGAGAAACTTCCAACAACAAGTTGCGATTTCCGGTAATATGGCTAGGATCATTAATAATTGGCATCTCCGGTAAACGCTCGCGAAGGGCGATTGGCAATTCCCAATTTGGTACATTCCGGTATTTGGGATGTTTGTATACCGAGAAACCTCGATGGATCGCCACCAGATCATGTATTCCAGCTTTCTCCAGGCGTTCAAATGCACCCAACCACAATTCCAAATCCGGATTGACAGGATTTTTCACCATTACCGGGATCTTTGTTCCTTCCAAAGCATCCGCAATTTCTTGCACAGCAAACGGATTGACAGTAGTACGCGCACCGATCCATAACACATCAACACCGGCTTTTAAAGCTTCTTCTACATGCTTTGCATTCGCAACTTCTGTAGTGGTTGGTAAACCGATTTCTTTTCCGGCATCCACAAGCCAAGATAAACCAACTGCACCTACACCTTCAAATGAATCAGGTCTTGTTCTTGGCTTCCAAATTCCGGCACGCAACATATCCATATTGACGTTTGCCTTTAAGCGCTGAGCGGTTTCAAGCAATTGTTCCGGTGTTTCCGCACTGCACGGTCCGGCTATTAAAAACGGTCTTTTTCCTCCCTTTCGGATCAATGGATTCATAGCTTCCAAATTACTTCTTTTTTAAACAAATGAGCACAAAAAAATCCCGCGACAATTACGAAGCGGGATTATAAAAAAACAGGAATGCCTCGTAATCAACTCATACGAAAACACCACACATATGTAAATTTCTTGTTCATGCTTATTTGGGACAAATATATTGTTAATTATTTAACCGTAGAATCAATTATTCAATATATTTTCACTTATCGTTTGGAATTTCAAAAAAAAGCAGCTTACCTTTGCGGCATGAATTTGACCGCAACAATGAATTTTTGGTGGTGGCAGTTATCCAATTGGGTGACTGGCTAACGCTATTTCATTGATTTTATAAATCCTTGAGCGGCTCGTCACTATGATGAGCCGCTTTTTTTATTTCCCATTTTTTATGTCAACAACAATATACACACATACCTCGAACTTCTCTGCCGATTCCATTACACCGGTGGGGCTCTATTTATCCTTACGCAACAAACATCGATTTCCGTGTTTGCTGGAAAGTAACGACTACCACAGCCGGGAAAACAGTAAATCGTTCATTGGCTTGGATCCGATCGTGTCGCTTTCGCTGCACGCAACAGAATTAGAGGTAATTATCAACGGCAACAAAAAGATCCATTCTTTTTCAAGCGCAGCGGAAGCCTTACGAACATTCGAGGATCACCTAAAACAAATTCAGTTCGATACGCCTGATCCCCTTAACGGTTTTCTATCCTATTTTTCGTTCGAATACGCCCACTTGGTTGAAAACAAACTTCCAGATCCAAACACCTATGAACTACCACTGGCACACCTGGTTGTCTTTAAAACACTGATTGTATTGGATCATTTCCGCGATTCAGGCACCGTTTTTCACAACGCATTCGAACCCACATCGGAAGTTCTTAAATTGGAAGACCTATTGCTTCAGCAAGCGCTTCAACCACTTCCTTTCTTGTGTATTTCGGAGGAAACGAGCGCACTGAGCGATTCACAATTCTTGGAATTGGTAGACCATTCGTTGGAAAATATCCGACGTGGAAATGTCTTCCAATTGGTAGTGTCACGCCGTTTTGAACAGCCTTTTTTCGGGGATGATTTCGAAGTGTATCGTACATTGAGACGTTTAAATCCATCACCATACTTGTTCTACCTGGATTTTGAACATGCGCGCTTATTCGGAAGTTCACCGGAAACACAAATCGCATTGACCAATGGAATAGTAGAGATTCATCCGATTGCCGGAACCATCCGAAGAAAAGGAAATCAACGGGAAGAGAAACTTGCTATTGAAGCGCTTTTGGTTGATGAAAAAGAAAATGCGGAACATACCATGTTGGTTGATCTGGCGCGCAACGATCTCAGCAAGTATTCCAATGATGTTCAAGTGGTTTTCTACAAAGAAGTGCAACAATTCTCCCATGTGATCCATTTGGTTTCAAAAGTGACCGCTGCCACAGAAACAGATCCCTTATCCTTGTTCAACGGTACCTTTCCGGCCGGAACCTTAAGCGGAACACCAAAACCGAAAGCTTTGGAATTGCTAGCGAAATACGAACCGCAGGCGCGCGCATTTTACGGTGGCGCTGTTGGATTCATTTCTTCGAATGGCAATGCCAATTTGGCCATTATCATACGAAGTGCACTCAGTAAGAATAACACCCTTTACTATCAAGCAGGAGCAGGTGTCGTTATCGATTCGATTCCCGAAAACGAGCTTCAAGAGGTCCATAACAAACTAGGCGCTATCCGTAGTGCCATTCGTCAAACTCAAACCGCTTTATCATGAAAATTGCATGCATTGACAACTACGATTCTTTCGTTTTCAATTTGGTTCGCTACTTAAAAACAGATCCCGCGCAGCCGGAAGTACGCGTGTTCCGTAACACACAGATCGATTATAACTACTTGGATTCGTGTGACGGTATCTTGCTCTCTCCAGGTCCGGGAATTCCCAATGAAGCAGGTGAATTGATGACCGTTATCTCAAACTATCACCAAACGAAAAGCATGCTCGGTGTTTGTCTCGGGCATCAAGCTTTGGGAGAATTCTTTGGAGGTGATCTCGAACAATGTACTGCTCCTGTTCACGGTAAAGCAGATAAAATGGCGATTGATCAAAGCGCAGTCTTATTCCAGGAACTAGATCATGCACAGGAAATTGGTCGCTATCACAGTTGGCGCATCCGCCTGAACAACGAGGAAGCTTTGCGGATAACTGGCCGGAGTAAAGATCAAACTATCCAGGCATTTCAGCATCAGCAGCTTCCGATCTACGGTGTGCAGTTCCATCCGGAATCGATCCTCACACCAAACGGAAAAACCATGATCTCTAACTGGATAAAAAGCTTAAAAAATGAAAAGAACACTTGAAAAAATAATAACTGGGGAGCACTTAACTGAGCAAGAAGCTTACAGCCAACTCTTAGCAATTGCGACTACTGTAATCACACATGAAACCCTAGCCGGATTTTTGGTTGCTATGCAAGTAAAGGGCCTGCAGTTAAACGAATTGAAAGGATTCCAACAAGCCTTATTGGAACTCTGTGATCCGGTGGATCTAAAAACACGAGACTACATCGATGTGTGTGGGACCGGCGGAGACGGAAAAGACACCTTCAACATTTCTACCTCAACGGCTTTTGTTTTGGCTTCTATGGGATATCCAGTTGTTAAACACGGTAATTACGGAGTCAGTTCGCTTTGTGGCTCCTCGAATGTACTGGAATTTTTGGGCATTTCATTTTCAAATGACACAGACAAATTGAAAAAACAATTCGATAAACACCGACTCGTTTTCCTGCATGCTCCCCTATTCCATCCGGCACTGAAAAAGATGGCGCCGGTCAGAAAATCTCTGGGAATAGCCACATTCCTGAATGAGCTCGGACCCTTGGTCAATCCGGCGCAGCCAAAATTCCAATTGACAGGAACATACCGAATGGGTTTAGCGCGCTTTTATCAGCACCTTTTAGCTAACCAACGAGAAGCTTTTTATGTGGTTCACGGCTTGCAGGGATACGATGAACTCACCTTTGACGGACCAACCCGAGTCTTGGGAAAAACAGAAGATTTTGTTCTACAAGATCCTCCTGTTGATTCTACGATAATCCGATCCGAATTGCGAGGTGGTGACATTGAACAATCGGCAAAAATCCTGATAGATGTGCTTTCCGGTAAAGGAAATACGAGTCAAAATGCTGTTGTTGCTGGTAATACTGCCTTGGGAATTCGCTGCTTTGAACCAAAAACAAGCTATCAAGATGCCTACATGAAAGCGCTGGAACACCTACGTTCCGGAAAGTCAATTCAATTATTAAACGCATTACGAGCATGAAAACAATATTACACACCATCCTTGAACATAAATTGGCCGAAATCGCCACACGGAAACAAACCAAGAGTGCAGCCGAACTAGTGAAGCATCCTCTTTTCTCCAGATCGGTCATCTCACTCAAGGAAAAGTTGAACCGAGAAGGCACGGGAATCATCGCAGAAATGAAGCGTAAATCTCCAAGTGCCGGGACGATCCTTCCAACATTGACTCCATCTAGCCAAGCTGCTGCTTATGCCGAGCAAGGCGCATGCGGAATTTCTATACTTACTGACCAAGCTTTTTTCGGAGGAAGTTTGGAAGATCTGCTAAGCGTTCGTCAAACTGTAGACCTGCCCATTTTACAAAAGGACTTCATTCTGGATGAATACCAATTGTTTGAAGCCAAAGCTTATGGTGCCGACGTGATCCTGTTAATTGCCGCAGCACTTACGAAAGAACATTGTTTGCATTTAAGCATCATAGCCAAAAGTTTGGGATTGGAGGTGATCCTGGAAATCCATGCGCCCAATGAGATCACATACATCAACGACGAGATCGACTTCATTATGGTGAACAATCGGGATCTGCATCGGCAAGTAACGGATGTTCAGCATTCGGAGAAACTGTTTCCTTTACTTCCTGAAAATCTCTTGAAAATCTCCGCGTCAGGCATTCAAACGATCGAAGAAGTTCACTATTTGAATCAGCTCGGCTATAACGCTGTTCTGATCGGTGAAAGTATTTTGAAGAAAGCGCATTTGGCAACCCTCACAAACACACACACGCTATGAAGATCAAAGTTTGCGGCATGAGCAATGCCACACAAAATCAAGCGATCTTGCATTCTGATCAGGTGGATTTTTTGGGAACCATCCAATTTAGCCAATCTCCTCGTTACTTCCCGAAGGAGTTGAATACGTCGATCCCCACCATTGGTGTCTTTGTGAATGAAACGCTTGATGCCATTGTCTCTAAATCAGAGGCATTCAACCTGGCCGGTATTCAATTGCACGGCAACGAGTCTCCCGCATTGTGTAGTTCGCTTCCAAAACACTTGATTGTGATCAAAGCATTCGCGATTGGAGAGATCGGCGATTTTGAAAAGACAGCCGCGTACGAAGGACACGTCGACTACTTCTTGTTTGATACAGCAACAACTACTTACGGTGGAAGTGGCAGGAAATTCAACTGGGGTCTACTCGATCACTACACCGGGGAAACACCCTTCTTTATTAGTGGAGGAATAGCTCCGGAGGATATTGATGAGCTTTCGCAATTAAAACACGATCGCATGATTGGCATCGATATCAATAGTCGTTTTGAACTAGAACCAAGTATAAAAGACAGCACAGCAGTACTCACATTCATTCAACAATTGAAGTCATGAAAGCATTTTCACATATTCCCGATCAAATGGGCTTTTACGGAGCTTTTGGCGGAGCATACATTCCTGAATTATTGCATAACAACGTCGCCGAATTGGAAGTGGCGTTTGCCGCAATTCAGGAAGACCCGAAATTTCATGAAGCCTATTCTTCCCTGTTAAAACAATACGTGGGCAGACCAACGCCGCTTTACTTTGCTCCCAATTATTCCGAACGATTTGGAACTCAGATTTACTTCAAACGGGAAGACTTGTGTCATACCGGAGCACATAAGGTGAATAATACCATCGGACAAGCACTTCTTGCCAAGCGCATGGGAAAAACGACCATTGTGGCAGAAACCGGAGCCGGACAACACGGTGTGGCTACAGCAACTGTTTGCGCACTGATGAATCTGAAATGCATTGTCTTCATGGGCGAAAAGGACATTGAACGTCAATCACCAAATGTTGCTCGGATGAAATTATTGGGCGCCGAAGTGGTACCAGCAAGCAGCGGAAGTAAAACATTAAAAGACGCCACCAACGAAGCCTTGCGCTATTGGATCAACAATCCGGATACTTACTACCTCATTGGAAGTGTCGTTGGACCACATCCTTATCCGGCCATGGTCGCTTACTTTCAAGCGATCATCTCTCAAGAGATCAAAGAACAACTGCATGTCCAAACCGGAAGAAACCATCCGACGGCGGTAATCGCTTGTGTTGGTGGTGGCAGCAATGCTGCGGGTGCTTTTTACGAATTCTACGAAGATCCTGACACACAACTTATCGCGGTTGAAGCTGCGGGCGAAGGAGTCCACTCCGGAAAAAGTGCCGCAACCAGTGTTTTGGGGACACCCGGAATTTTGCATGGTAGTTACTCCCTGGTGATGCAAACAGCGGACGGACAAGTCATTGAACCACATTCTATTTCTGCCGGATTAGATTATCCGGGTATTGGCCCCTTGCATGCACACGGCATTGTGAGTGAGCGCGTAAAAGCCCTAGCAGTAAGCGATAAAGATGCATTGAATGCGGTGCTTACCTGTTCCAAATTAGAAGGAATCATTCCTGCGCTGGAATCTGCACATGCGCTTGCTGCTTTGGAAAATCTCGCATTTGACCGTCACGATGTGGTTGTAATCAATCTTTCGGGACGGGGTGATAAAGACATGAATACCTACATGCAAACACTTTCCTTATGACAACTTTTACTTTTTCAAACAAAGCGGTCGGCATATTCTTGACAGCCTATTATCCAAATAAAGAACATTTTTCGAAGTTATTATTGGACCTCCAACAAGAACCGATTGATTTCATCGAAGTAGGCATTCCCTGCAGCGATCCCATTGCTGACGGTGCGGTAATTCAAACTTCCAGTGAGATCGCCTTACAGCAAGGATTCACTATGGAAGGCATGTTCTCCATTTTGGAAGAACTGAAACCGCAATTAAAACTTCCAATCGTATTGATGGGATACGGTAATCAAGTCTTGCAATTTGGCATTGAACGTTTCTTAGAACGCAGTCGTGATGTGGGGATCCAAGCACTGATCTTTCCCGACCTGCCTCTCGAAATGCTGCGAGCAAAACACCAAGAACTCTTGGAAAGGAATGCCATTCCATTCGTGCATTTGGTAACACCGGCTACGAGCGATGAACGTATTCAACAAATAGCACTGACCTGTAAGGAGAGTTTTGTGTATTTAGTTGGAAGCGCGCAAACTACAGGTGGATCCTATCAACTGGAGGATAATATGGATCGTTATCGGGCTATCAAATCCCTTTGCGGTGATACTCCTGTATTTTTAGGATTTGGGATCGACAGCAAGGAAAAGATAGGGCTAGCTCATTCAGTAACCGACGGTGTGATCATTGGGTCTGCATATTTGAAAGCCGTGAAATCCAACAGTGAAGCAGCGTTTTTAAAGCAAGTACTGCACACAAGCTGAACTGAATGTAATCTTATTGGTTATAGAAGCATAACTTTGTACCATGAGCGAAGCAAAAAGCGTCTCGGCGCAGCAGACTGTTTATCCCATTCTGATCGCAGTTTGTGCAGGTCATTTCCTCAATGATCTGCTTCAGGCAGTATTGCCGGCTGCTTATCCTTTGCTTAAAGGTAAATATGCCCTGAGTTACACTCAGATCGGTTTCATCACTTTCGCTTTTCAAATCACGTCGTCTTTATTGCAGCCATTTGTTGGTGCTTTTACAGACAAGCGTCCACAACCGCATGCCTTTGTTGGCGGAATGATTTTCGCATTTGTTGGAATTACCATTCTTGCATTTGCCAATAATTTCTTTTGGATCTTAGTCGCCGCTTGCTCTATCGGAATCGGTTCTTCGATCTTTCATCCGGAAGCGTCACGGGTAGCCTACTACGCTTCTGGTGGACGAAGAGGTTTGGCCCAGTCTATTTTCCAATTGGGAGGTAATGGCGGCACATCTGTTGGTCCTCTTTTGATTGCCTTGATCGCCATACCGTTCGGACAATTTACGATCGCGTTCTTTGCTTTGTTTGCGGTGATAGGAGCTGGACTACTTTATTGGGTTGGCAACTGGTACAAGAACTACCTGCAACAACAAGTCAACAGAAAGAATGTATACAACGATGGAAATTACGGTCTTTCAAAAGGCAGAGTCACCTTTTCCGTGGTGATTTTATTGATCTTGATCTTTTCCAAGTTTTTCTACACATCAAGCATTTCGAATTATTTGGCCTTTTACCTTAACGAACATTTTTCTATTTCGATCAAAGAGGCTCAATTCTACTTATTCCTTTACATGCTTTCCATCACTTTTGGCACCTTGTATGGAGGACCGTTGGGTGATAAATATGGGCGTAAGAACATCATTTGGTTCTCCATCTTGGGTGCTGCTCCTTTTACATTGGCACTGCCTTACATGAACCTAACATGGACAGTCATTCTACTTTGTATTGGCGGTGCAATTTTAGCTTCTGCCTTTAGTTCCATCTTGGTTTACGCACAAGAGCTGCTCCCTGGTAAAATCGGCATGATCTCGGGTTTATTCTATGGATTTGGCTTTGGGATGGGAGCACTGGGGTCAGCGACTTTGGGAATCTTGATAGATGACTATGGAATTGACTATGTGTACGGTCTTTGTTCGTTTTTGCCGCTTCTTGGTCTATTGACCATCTTCTTGCCGAATTTGCACAAAAGAAGAACTACTTCTGTTTAGCAGGAGCTTGATAAAAAGGCTTGACGTAGTTTGGTTCGAAGTAGGCCACATCTTCAAACGTTCCTTGCTGAAATTTTTGAAAAGCCAACGATACCTGACCTCGAGCCGAAGGTTCCAATTCAAGATCGAACATAACAGGCAAATCTTTCCAAATTTCCTGACATTTGGAAGCGCCGTCACCAATTGCTACGAATGGTAAATAGGCCTTATAGGTGTTTTCCTCCAAAATGTCCGCACTTACGGGTTTCAAAACATTGCTATCCTTTCCTTGGATCAAGGTATAGGCCTCCATTCTTCGCGCATCAATGAGTGCACAAACCGTTTGTTCAGGATGTCTTTCTCGACTCAAGCCGATCATGGATTCAAGTGTATTTACAGCAATCAAGGGAATGGATAAGGCATAGCACAACCCCTTAGCCGTAGAAACGCCGATTCTCAATCCAGTGTAAGAACCAGGGCCAGAAGAAACAGAAATGGCATTCAATTGCGATAAGTCCTTGCCTGAGCGTTGCATCAACTCTTGAATAAGCAAAGTCAATTGCTCACCATGCATGTATGCATCCTCATTGTGATCGATCGCATGCAACAAGACACCTTCATTTGAAAGTCCTACTGAACACACTTTAGTTGCAGTTTCGAGATGTAAGATCAATGCCATAAACTAAAATCGCAACAAAGTTAGTTTACTTCCAACTTAAACCCGATACCGTGGACATTTAAAATCGAAATTGCAGGATCTTGAGAAAGATATTTTCGAAGTTTTGTAATGAACACATCCATACTTCTACCGGCGAAATAATCATCTTGTCCCCAAACAGCGGTGAGAATAGTTTCTCTTGGGACAACCGTATTCTTAAACTTGCACAACATTTTGAGCACCAGAGCCTCTTTCTTTGTCAAAGTTTTCTCGAAGGCCGCATGTTTGAGCGTAAAATTCTCTGTGTCGAAAGCATATTCGCCTAAAGCGATGATCTTCTCTTCCTTTTCTTCCAACAAATTGACCCGTTTTAAGAGTGCTTTCACGCGGACATTCAATTCATCAAAAGAAAATGGTTTCGTTAGGTAATCATCTCCTCCTGCATTGAATCCAGCTACTTTATCCTCTGTCATACTTTTCGCAGTCAAGAATAAAATAGGCACTTCTTGGTTGATCGTTCTGATCTCTTTCGCAAGGGTGAAGCCATCTTTTTTGGGCATCATAACGTCGAAAATGCACAAGTGAAAGTGATCTTCCGTGAATCGCATAGCTCCATCCTGTCCATTGGTACAAAGCACAACCTGATAGCCTTGAGATTTCAATTCATCGGCAATAATAAATCCCAGATTCGTGTCGTCTTCAACAAGTAGAATTTTAGCTTTTACTGACATAAGTTTTGAATGCTTTGGTTGAAAGTACGAATTATTTCAAACATCATAAAACAACAAGAGCCTGGAACGGGCGTTCCAAGCTCTTGTCACACTAATCAACCTAACCTACTACTACTAACGCAAAGTTAATTCAAAGAATGAATTCTGCAAGAGTCTGATAATTTTGGTAAAACCATTTAGTAATAATTTGGATTCTAAGAATGAGACAGCTCGTTGTTTCAAAAAGCGACAGTAATGTGTCAATTTCTTTGATTTATCGGTTTTAAGCCACTATTTATCGCGTATTTCAATAAATGATTCGAAATGATTAGGAATTCAATTTAGCTGTGATTTTTTTACGATTTTTTTCAAGGATATACGGTAACAATCGGTTCATAGCATTTGACCCACTCTGTTTTTCGCTTTCTGATCCAAAAGAAAGAGCCTAAAGTTTCGAGATAATTGGTTATATTTGAATATAAAGAGAATGTATGCATACCATCGTAATAATTGACGACGAAGACGACATCAGAGATATCTTATCTTACAACCTTGTAAAGGAAGGATTTCGCGTATTTACGGCGGAAAATGGTACGAAAGGCATTGAGGTTTGTAAATCAGAATCGCCAGACTTGATCATCTTGGATGTAATGATGCCTGGGATGGACGGCGTAGAGGTGTGCGAAGCATTGCGCAGCACACCCGGACTAGAACAGGTTTTGATCTGTTTCCTTACCGCACGTAATGAAGATTACAGTCAGATTGCTGGTTTGGATGCGGGCGCTGATGATTACATTTCCAAACCGATCAAACCTCGTGTTTTGATCTCTAGAATAAATGCACTTTTAAGAAGAAAAGAAAGTGTTGTTGCTAAAGGAGCACCTCAGGCTGACCTTGTGATCAACCGAGAAAAATATACCGTTTATAAAAACGGAGAGCCGGTTCATTTGCCTAAAAAGGAATTTGAGTTACTCGCCCTACTTGCATCTCGTCCGGAAATCGTATTTGAACGCGACACGATATTAGAAAAAGTATGGGGGACGGATATTATAGTTGGGGACAGAACCATCGACGTACACATTCGAAAATTGCGCGAGAAGATCGGCGATGAGTACATCCAAACCGTAAAAGGAATCGGTTATAAATTCAAAAACCAGGAATAAAAAAAATCCCGATCAATGATCGGGATTTTTTTAGAGAAGTTCTCTTAAATTCCAAGTTCTACCTGAAGCACTGCTCCGTATTTACCAGCATCCGTGTTGTTTCTAAGATCAGATATTAACTGGTACAATAGATTTCCTTGAACCTTAACACGGTGACCGTAAAAATATTTTGTCACTCCAAGTTGAATGTGTTGTGTTTTCTTTTCGTTTACCATAGAGAAATCAGCATTGTCATAAATTGACTTTAAAGGTGAAACTTCCGCATATCGCACGGCAACCTCCCAATTTGATTTGAACAAATAGGACAATTGCGTCAGGTAACCAAAACCAACATAAACAACAGAAGTTTTTGAGGTGTCGCTATTGTAAGTGATCGCTGAGCTTGCATCTCGTTTCATAAACTCGTTATACCAAGCAAAACCCTTGTATTTGAATACTGCATCTACTGAAATATTCGTTAGATCAGATTTTCCGTATAGGTCTTTACCTAATTGACCACCTGTACGAACAGCATCATCATTGAAGTTGTAGGTTGCACCGATCGAAAGCTTCGGTTTTTGTTCGCGTTCCAAGTCACCTTCCACATAATCATTCTTTCCAGTAAACTTTCCAAATGGTAAGAATTCAACTCTCCCTGTATAGCTTAACCCTGAGTTGGATTGGTTCGAATTTCGACCCTCACCAGATGTCAATGCAGCCTGAATATTGAAATAATTGCGCGTGTATGATCCAAAGAAACCAAAATCACGGTCTATAGTAAAGGTGCTATTTACAATAGAACGATCTGCAAATTGAAGATCTCCGGAAGAAACCACACGTTGACGGTTTCCAGGTAACTTAGTCTGTCCAAAACCAAACTTCAAATTAGAGATCGGCTCATAATAAACAGCCGCGTCACGCACAACATTCACGCTCGTATTTACAGAAGACGATTGCCCCATATCCCAATCCATGTCACCTCGTGAGAACGAAAGTTGCAACTTATAAGTGATTTTTGGATTGTAAACAAATCCTTCCATACGCATACGCAAACGACGTACTCGGAATTCATAGGACTCAGCGGAAAAATCTTCATCGCTACGCGTTAACATTCCTGCTCTGTTTTGCATACGGAATTGAAATCGCATAGAGAACAATGAATCCTTTCCAACGATCTCAATTCCTTTCTGAGGTTTTGTGATCAACTGTAAGTCACTTTTTTGTGCTAGTACTGTAGTACCTAAAGATGCTGTGGCAATTGCCAGTAGTAATTTCATGTCAAGGAATTTTACTTTTTACAGCTGCAAAATTACCGGCTTAATGAATAGTTAACTCACACTAAATCGTTTTATAATTTTAATTTAACACTATTAATATTGTCTTAACGTTGACTCTCAAATGAGAGCGATTTAGACCTGTAATTCGATTCAAAACCACTTGTTTTTCTGACTCAAATGAGCATCGCTTAACATTATCTTAACATTAAAAACCGTGTATCAAGCTGTATTTCTGAGTTTTACAATGTTGAGTAACAAACAACCTTCATGCTCTACACTGTTTTACCTTTTCGTTAACATTTATTAGTAGCGAAACAGGATCGCTTTAGGTACTCTACATTTGTCGACGAAACATTAACAAGAAAAAAAATGGCATCAGGATTATTAAAGTTCTTTTTACCGAAAGACCGCGTATTTTACTCTTTGTTTGAAGAGGCATCTCAAAATTTGGAGGCAATTGCTAACAAACTCGTTGTTTGTGTAAACGAATCAGATTACAATAAACGAGCATCTATCATTAAGGAGATGGAAGATTTGGAGCATCAGAATGATGCATTGACTCACAAGATCTTCATGGAATTGGGAAGAAACTTTATTACTCCGTTCGACCGTGAAGATATCCACTCTTTGGCTACTTCATTGGATGATGTTGCCGACTATATTTATGCTACTGCTAAAAAGATCAATTTCTACCGTGTAGATCCAGACGATACAGGTATTTTGAAAATGGCCGATGCTATTCAAGAAGCAGTATTGGCAGTAAATGCAGCTGTTAAGGAATTGCGTAACCTGAAGAATACTCAAAAGATCATCGAATGTGTTATCAAGATCAACTCTGTTGAAAATCAGGCGGATGACATCTTCGATTTGAGCATTGAGAAATTGTTCGATTCTGATATCGATGCTAAAAGTTTGATCAAAAAACGTGAGATCTACCAAATTATGGAGGTTGCTACCGACAAATGTGAAGATGTTGGAAATGTGATCGAGTCGATCGTTGTGAAATACGCATAATTTACTCTCAATAATCAATTGGTATGTTAACGTTATTAATAGTCATTATCGTCATTGCCTTGTTGTTCGACTTGGTAAATGGTTTTCATGACGCTGCTAACTCCATTGCAACGGTTGTTTCTACAAAGGTCCTTACACCACTTCAAGCGGTAATTTGGGCGGCTGTATTCAACTTCGCTGCATTCTGGGTGTTCGATATGAGCGTCGGGAATACCGTTGCCAAAACTGTTGACAACTCGGTCATTGACCTATGGGTAATTCTTGCTGGTTTGCTTGCTGCAACAGCATGGAACTTACTTACTTGGTGGTTAGGTTTGCCTTCCTCTTCATCCCACACGTTGATCGGTGGTTTTGCCGGAGCAGCTATTGCTCATGCAGGATTCGATGTATTGAAGTGGGAAGAGATCATTAAACCTATCCTGTTCATTTTCCTTGCTCCGGTAATTGGAGGTATCATAGCCTTTGTAATTGCGCTTGTCACCGTACAGCGATCGTTTATTAAAAAGATCGGATTTTCCTTTTTGCTTTCATTTGTGACGGTATATGCATCATGGTATTACAAGGATTTCATTGACTTGAAACCGATCATGATCTGGATCATCGGAGTAACATTAGGTGTTTTCTTGATCGTCTACACTTGGTATCAAATTCGTCATGGAAAGAAACAAACTGCATTGAAAGAAAGCACGATGTACAAGCGCTTGCAGTTGCTTTCTTCAGCAGCCTTCTCTTTAGGACATGGTGGAGCGGATTCTCAAAAGGTTATGGGTATTATCTGTGCTGCTTTGATTGTGTTTGCAAACATGCACCGTGATGGAAAAGTAAAAGGTGATATTCCGGATCAATTAGTTGTGAAAGAAATGTTGCAAATAAACTATCACGACGACGAAGGAAAGATCAAGAAATTCAAACCTGAGAAATACGGTGAGGTTAACGGAATTCAATTATTGAAATCCAGCGAAAACTTGATCGAGGTTGAAACAGGTGAAAAACTATTCGAAAAGACAAAGTTGAATAAGGAAAACCCGAACGCAGCTAAGTTTAAGGAATCATTCGAAAAAACTGCGGATCAACTTGAAGAGAAATTCACAGTTTACACCAAAGGAAAAGATTTCTATGATTACGAAGAACAAATTGCTATCTTCTCCCAAGTAAAGATCAAAGAAGACGGGAAAGAAGTGAAGAAAATGTTGTTGAACAAAGATTACGTTCACGCTGCGTTCTTCTCAAAATTCGTAGATGACAACGGTTATTTGTTGAAAGATCACAAGATCGAAGCGAAGGTAACCAACAAAACAATGCCATCTTGGATCGCATTCATGTGTTACTTAATGATCGGTCTGGGTACCTT
>CAYLJB010000036.1:0-23662 GCA_964383785.1 uncultured Fluviicola sp. | reverse complement strand
AGTGATCGTTGGAGATATCTTGCATTCACGAGTAGCTCTTTCGAATATTTATACCTTGCAAAAATTAGGAGCTGAGGTGATGGTTAGCGGACCGACTACCTTGATCCCGAAATACATCGACCAATTGGGAGTGAAAGTTGAACATAACTTGCAACGCGCTTTAAATTGGTGTGATGTGGCAAATATGTTACGCATTCAGTTAGAACGTCAAGATATTCAATATTTCCCAAGTTTGCGTGAGTATTCCATGCAATACGGACTTACCAAGGAGATCTTAGATAATTTGGATAAAGAAATCGTTGTGATGCACCCGGGTCCGATCAATCGGGGAGTGGAGATCACTTCCGACGTAGCAGATTCAAAACAATCGATCATTTTGAATCAAGTGGAGAACGGTGTTGCCGTGCGCATGGCGGTGATCTATTTGTTAGCGAGTAAAATTGGTAGATAAATTAAGAATAACTTGTCTAGTTCATAGAAATTGTTACTTTTGAAATAAGTCATAAAACCATGAATTTCGAAATATCGCAAGAAGCACATACAGCAGTTGTTCGTTCAGTAGTAGATAAATTGGACGCTTCAAATGCACCGGAATTGAAAAGTGAATTGCTATTGTTGCATAAACAGGGAGTTCAATCGATCATTTTGGATCTTGCGAAGACTAAGTATTGCGATTCTTCTGGCCTTTCAGCTATTCTTACCGGTAATCGTTTGTGTAAAGATACCAACGGACAATTCATCCTTTGCGGTTTGCAAGATAGCGTGGCAAAAATGATCAGTATAGCTCAGCTTGACCGTGTGTTGAGCATCGTTGCAACGCGAGATGATGCTAATGCATTGTTGTAATCCTGCATGAGTTTTTACGTTACGATCTTGGGTTCCGGCGCAGCTTTACCTACAGCTAATCGCGCTCCAAGTTCTCAATATGTTGTTTGTAATGAACGACATATCCTCATTGATTGTGGTGAAGGTACGCAATCTCAGTTGCGCAAGTACAAGGTACATATTCAACGAATCACACACATTCTAATTTCTCATTTACACGGTGACCATTATTTTGGTTTGGTTGGTTTGTTGAGTACACTTCACTTATTGGGAAGAGATAAAGGTCTTACAGTTTATGGCCCGGAACCTCTCGAGGGGATTATTCGGCAACAATTGGAAATGGGGGATACGAAACTTGGTTTTTCATTAAATTTTGTTCCGCTGAATGGCAAAGAACACAAGCTGCTTTTTGAAGATAACAAAATGGAGATCTGGTGTTTTCCTTTAAGACACCGTATTCCAACAAACGGTTTTGTGATTCGAGAAAAACCAAAGGAACGGAGTTTGGATGGAGAGCGATTCCGACGTGACGGACTGTCATTGGAGTTTATTCCGTATTTCAGACGGGGAGAAGATGTTACACTTGACGATGGTACCTGTTTACGCGCGGATGTTTATACCTTTCCTGCACCTGCGCCAAAGTCCTATGCGTATTGTTCGGATACAATCTACGATCCTAGTTTGATTGCGTATGTCAAAAATGTGAACGTACTTTACCACGAAGCGACGTTTTTACATGATAAGTTGGATAGGGCAAAAGCCACTTTTCATACTACTGCCTTGCAGGCCGCTGAAATTGCCAAAGCCTCGGAAGTTGATAAACTTTTATTGGGACATTTAAGTGCGCGTTACGAAGACGGTCGCGATCACGAACGTGAAGCCCGGAAGTTATTTGAAAATACCCAAGTGGTAGAAGACGGAGATCAGTTCAAGTTCTAGCTCAAGCTGATCAATAATTGATGTGACGTTCCTTTTTATCTTCGTATATGTCTGCAATCGTTACCAAAATCCCTGTTTCTTCCACATCACCAAAATCTGGGTTTACTGCAGTACCAAAGGTTTTCATCGTTGGTGACAAGTTCATGTAGATATTCACCAATGGAGGGATATTCTCCCCGCGAGCACGCACATAATTGTTCAAGACCTTGAATCCGTCTTTGAACTCCAATCCTTTCAACTGACTTTCAACATAGGATTGATCGTAATCTTGTTGTAAGGGATTGAATGGCTTCATCAAGTGCTCATTGTCCGGGAAATAGTGGTGCATGAAATGCAATAAGAAATCGCGACATTCACGGTCGTAAGTAGGGTACATCGTTACTTTTCCGAAAAAATATTGAATCTCCGGATGCTGACGAACCAGCGCTCCCAAGCCATCCCAGATGTTGTCCAATGCATACAAGCCTTTTCGCGGATTTACTGCTGGTTGATAATTCGGTTGTACCCAACTACGTCCCAATTCACAGGTGTTTGGCAAGTATTCTTTTACGAAGCGATCTGTGAAATCAAAGTAATGTGCTGTTGAAAGATGAATCGTTCCGTCTTCGTCTATTGCTTTATTACATAAAATGAAGCGATAACCGCCAACAATTTCCTCATCCTCAGGCGACCAAACGATCAATTGTTCGTAGCACGGATCTTCCGTATCGTATTGATCCAAATCCAATGGTTCACCCGTTCCTCCACCAGCTGTGCGAAAAGTTACTTCTCGTAAACGACCAATCTCACGGATCACATTGGGTGCGTTGTGCACATTGACAATGTAAATTTCATTATCTCCTTTGCGCGTTGTGCGAATCAATCCTGCAGCAGTAAGTTCTGCTTTTATGATTGCTTTGTCAATTGCCGGTATGATGGGTTTTTGTGTATTCATTTCTTTAAGGAATAGATGTGTTCACGAAACCAATCAGCGTGTTTCTGATCTGAAATCTTCGTGTCTAAACTAGATGCAGGAATTGGTTGTCCGACCGTAAAGTGTACGTGTTGACCTTTTTGTCGGAACATTTCATCCGATAAATAAAGCATTTCGATGTTTGCCTTGATCCGCAAGAATTCGCGGAAGTTAGACAAGTTGTAGAACCAATTGGACAGTCGACCTTCAATGTGGATGGGGATGATCAATTGATCATTCAGTCTGGATTGTTTAACAAATGCTTTTTTCCATTCTTTGTCTTTGATCACTCCGCGTTTTCTGCGAGAAACCAGCCCGGCAGGAAATACACAGACACACTGATCGCTTCCAAAAAGTGCATTTACTTGTTGCAACGAGTTCCCCTTAGTTCTACCATGTTTGTTCACTCCTACAAAGATATCACGAAGCGGCTCCAGATTCAACAACAAATCATTGACGATAAATTTGATATCCGTTCGGTGATCGCGCAACGCATCTACAAGCAACATCGCGTCCATTCCACCCAAGGGGTGATTCATAACAATGACGCATTTGCCTGTTTTAGGTATGCGGTCAATTCCATCAATAGAATAGGTTACTCCGATTTCCTCAATTACTTCATTGCAGAATAATTGATTTTTAGAATCATGTGTGCGCAAAAAATCATTGATTTCCTTTTGATGCAGAATACGCTCCAAATAACGAATGATGAATCCGGGAATCCACTTCAAAAGCCGTGGATTTTTACTGCGGATCAAGCGACGTACATTGATGAAATCATCCGTTTGGTTCATAAAGCAAAAATACAATTTTAGAGCCTCAAGCGGATAAGTGTAAAAGCTTGTTTTCCGAATTTTATCGACAATTTAAGTACATCAAAATGTTTAAGGGGCACAAACCAAGGTGTCATACCACGGCGAAAATCCTGCCCAAACTCCAATCGCGCCTCCGCTTATGTTCGTCGGTATGGTAGTGGGTGAGGCAAACGGATTTCCACCATTCTGGATTTGAAGGATCTTACTTTCCCAGAAATCATAAACGGGCTTGTCCATTTTTGAAAATTTGACAACTACTGAATCTCCAATTTTGTAGTAGCCTTTGTTTTTATCTGATACATCGGTATCTCCCCAGGACATTGGATTTTCATAATAAAACTCAAAGGTCTGTCCATTGAAGAATTCATCATTGAAAACAGGGGAGTAGGTTTTACTGAAGTTGGCATCTTTCGGTTCACCATTTACCAAGTTGATGCGCTTTACTTCCCACATGTAATTGTCGCCGGCGATTGAAGGATCACTTAATTGTGCAAACGAAAATCCATATCCTGGATCTGGATCCTGATCTTGTTTCCAGTACAATGAATCCAATGGTGTAGGTGGGAGTATTGTTGTGGAAGAGCTATACGTTTTGCCTTCAAATAGTACATTCAGCGTGTACGTTTTTCCTACTTCTCCCCAAATAGCGGTGTTGAAGCTGGTGTATGCGCACAAATGATAATTGGGTAATTCAGATACCGGAACACCGAAAAGGTCTGCTGCAATTTGTTCAGTTCCCGGAGGCAGGTTGTCACTGCAGATCTCGTCTAAAACAACCGTTGTATCTCCATTGGACACCGTTACCACCGCGCCAGATTGGAAACCATTCAGGAAACTTTCCAAATTAGTAGGCGCATAGATATCTTGTGTTTTGGATAGCAAAACAATAGGAGGTAGACCTGTTTCGATCTTGCCATCAATTACCAGTTTCTCTTCGTAACCGGGAATGTCGATCTTCACCTCTTTTGAGCAGGAAGTCAAAAGGCCGGAAAGGACCAGAAAACCAAAAATTAAAATTCGAAGTTCCATGTGACACTAGGTAAAATTGGAAACAAGGAAACCTGTTTCACGTTGATCTTAAAACTATTTTCCAATAAACTTCCTTGATTATCTATGTACAAGAAGAAAGGATTGGCTCTATTATAAACATTGTAAACGGAGAAGTTCACATTCTGACGGAAGCGTTTTTTCTTTTCTATGGTTTTACCGCTTTCCGGGTCAGTTACTTGTTTTGTTGGCTTGTCATACCATGTAGCAGATAGATCTAAACGATGATAAGGGGCCATGCGCGTAGAATTTCGGGCACCGTAATTGAAAATGAGGTCTTGTTCATGCACATACCAGCTATTCGGTAAGGTTAGTGTGTTTCCGGTAGCAAAAATGAATGACATACCAAAGGTCCAACGCTCATTTAATTCGTATGTTCCAACAACTGTCAAGTCGTGGCGGCGGTCGTATTTTGCTGGGAATACCTCTTCTTGCAAGTCCGGAAAATAGCGTTCTGTTTTAGACCAGGTATAACCGATCCAACCCGTGATTTTTCCTACTGTACGCTTCAAAAAGAACTCAGCTCCGTAACTCCATCCGGTACCGAATACAAGCAAATTATCTGTGTTGTCGCTCACATTGTCACTTGGTAAAGCGCCTTCTTTGTATTCGATTACATTTTTCATGTGCTTGTAATAGATCTCCACAGAACTTTCCCATTTGTTGTCGCGGAAATTCTTGAAATATCCCAAGCTCGCCTGCCATCCTTGTTGTGGCTTTGCGATATCCGTGCTAGGATACCAAATATCCGTAGGTAATGAAACTGCAGATAAACTGGATAAATGGACGTATTGATTATTATAAGTGAATCCTCCTTTCAAGGAACTGGTTTTATTCAGTAAATATCTACCAGTAAGTCGAGGTTCCAAGCCTTGATAGAATTGGATCAGTTCTCCTTTGTCATAGTTCACTTCTCCTGATGGATTGCCCACCGCATCCTTATTGAAACGCGTGAAAGAGCCCACGAATTGATACATCGAATAACGCAGGCCCAGGTTTAAACTCAGTTTCTCATTGACATCGATCTCGTCTTGAAAGTAAATTCCGGATTCATGACTGAATAATTGCTGGGCAAGGCCGGTATCAAAAGTTGTTGTGTCTTGTTTTGCCGAAACACTAATTGGAGTAAATGTGTGGTACAAATAATCTGCTCCCCATTTCATGTGGTGACGCGTTCCGGGAAGGTAAGTGAAATCTACTTTTCCACCAATGTCACGGATACCCGATGAAATGGTGATGGTAAAGTTATCTTGCTCGGAACCAAAACTGAAGAGGTAATCTGTGAAATTCACGCTGGTATTCATGAACAATTTGTTCGAGAACAAGTGATTCCAACGTAAATTCGCAATGGCATTTCCCCAAGGCATTTTTACTTTAAAATCGTCCTCTTTATTCCCAAAGTTGAAAAAGTCTCGTCCGTAATACCCACTGGCAAAGATCTTGTCTTTTTTACCCAAGCTGTAGTTGAATTTGGCATTGAAATCATAGAAGTAATAACTCGTTCCGGCAAAAGGACTTGAGTCTTTGATAAAGGCCTTCATGAAAACGTCAATGTAGGTTCTGCGTGCTGAGACAAGGAAAGAACCTTTGTTTTTTACAATAGGTCCTTCTAAAGTTAAACGCGATGAGATCAATCCAATGCCACCGGTTACTTTGAATTTTTTGTTGTTCCCTTCGTTCATGTTCACTTCCAATACTGAGGACAAGCGCCCTCCGAAAGAAGCATGCATACCACCTTTGATCAGATTGACATTTTTGATGGCATCGGAATTAAAAACTGAGAAGAAACCGAATAAGTGGGCAGCATTGTAGACATGGGTATTGTCGAGAAGGACTAAGTTTTGATCCGGGCTTCCACCTCTCACATAAAATCCTTGACCTCCTTCACTTACGGAAGAAACACCCGGAAGTAACTGAATAGTTTTTATAACATCAACCTCACCCAAGAATGCTGGTAATTTCTTGACCATTTGAATGTCGAGTTCGATCTGACCTATTTTTGTAGACTCCACATTATCCAATCGTTTGGCATTTACTTCAACACCTTCAATGGTGGTCACATTTTCATTCAGGGTCAGGTTTAACTCGCGATCTTGATTCAGATCGAGTGCAAAAGTATCGGCCGGAAAACCCGGTCCGCGCACGATCGCGGTATATTGTCCTTTTGGAACAGTCAGGGAGAAATAACCGAATTCATTTGTGGCGCAACCTTTTTGGATCTCGACCAGATATAGCTGCCCGCTAATAATTGCTTCACCCGAACTTTCGTCGGAAATGGTACCACTAACGGTAGCTGTTTCTTGTGCGAAAACAGTGCCTGTCAATAGGAGGAGCCAAAGTAAAATTGTGCGCTTCATGATAAGTTCCACGAAATTAAGGAATAAGGAGCATCTTTTGGTGTGGGTCAGGAATAAAAAAGTGTGAAAAACATGTTATTGAAATGTGCTGTTTTGCGGATGGAAACCGGCTAAAAATGGTATTTTTGCCCCAAATTACAACACATGAAGATCTCATACAATTGGTTAAATGAATTTTTGCCTGTTCAGAAGTCACCGGAAGAATTGGCGCAACTGTTAACGGATACTGGTTTAGAGGTAGAAGGATTGGAAGTTCAGGAAGCCGTAAAAGGCGGATTGGAGGGTGTTGTAGTTGCCGAGGTGTTGACTTGTGACAAACATCCAAATGCGGACCGTTTGAAAGTTACAACGGTTTCTAATGGAACGGAAATTTTGCAAGTGGTTTGTGGAGCGCCAAATGTGGCAGCTGGACAAAAAGTTATTTTGGCTCAAGTTGGAGCTACGTTATATCCAAGTCCTGATCAGCCGTTAAAAATGAAAGTTTCGAAGATCCGCGATGTGGAATCTCATGGAATGCTTTGTGCTGAAGACGAATTGGGAATTGGTACGAGTCATGACGGGATCTTGGTTTTGCCGGAAAATGCCCCGGTAGGAATGCCAATTGCTCAATTCCTGGAGTTGGAAAATGACACTCAAATTGAAATAGGTCTTACGCCAAACCGTGCTGATGCGATGGGGCATGTAGGAGTTGCACGTGATGTGTTGGCACATATGGCTTGTCATGAAAATTCAACACATACCCTGAACTTGAAACCCCTGAATGGATTTTCAGTAACAGGTTCGTTGCCGATTTCTATCGAGGTAAGTAATGCAGAGAAATGTCCACGTTATATGGGTGTTTCGATTTCGAATGTTACTGTTAAACCATCACCTGCATGGTTGCAGAAACGCTTGCGAGCGGTAGGCTTATCTCCGATCAATAATATTGTAGATGTTACAAACTATGTGATGCGTGAGTTAGGAACTCCGCTTCATGCCTTCGATGCTGAGAAAGTTAGTGGTAAAGTAGTTGTGCGCACAGCTCACGCAGGAGAAAAAATGGTGACATTGGATGGTGTTGAACGCGAATTGGATCCTGCGGATCTCGTGATCGCTAATGCAACTAGTCCGATGTGCATTGCCGGAGTTTTCGGAGGGAATGATTCCGGAATTCAGGATGCAACAACTCAGGTGTTTTTAGAGGCGGCTTATTTTCAGCCGGTTAGTGTGCGAAAAACTGCTAAGCGCCACGGATTGAATACAGACGCTAGCTTCCGATTTGAAAGAGGAGTAGATGTGGACCTTGTTCCATATGCTTTGAAACGTGCAACAGAATTGATCCTCCAAGTAGCAGGAGGGGAAGTGGCTATGGAGCCAGTAGACCTGTATCCGAATCCAATCGGAAAACGTAAAGTGACCTTGCGATTTGCTCGTTGTGCTTCTGTTTTAGGGCATGCGATCGCTCCAGAAATAATCAAACGCATTTTGACAGCTTTGGACTTTGAGATCCAATCAGAAAATGCAGACCAACTTGAACTTTTGGTGCCGAATTACCGGGTAGATGTTGATCGTGAGATAGATGTGATCGAGGAGATCTTGAGAATCTACGGATTCAACCAAGTTCCATTGCCTGAAAAATTAAATACCTCAATCGTCTTATTCGACAAACCGGATATTGAACGTTTGACGGTGAATTTATCTGAATCCCTGGCCGGAATGGGTTTTGCCGAAATGATGAACAACTCATTGACATCCGCTACCTACACGGAAAAATTAGGAAAAGAGTTGTTGGCAGCAACCAATAATGTTGAATTGTTGAATCCATTGAGCTTGGATCTAAACGTGATGCGTCAAACCTTGATCTTCCAAGCACTAGAAACGATTGCACATAATCAAAATCGCCAACATCCGGATCTACGTTTGTTCGAATTCGGTAAAGTGTATCGCAACGTGAACGGAGAATACCAGGAAGGGAAGCGTTTATTGTTGACCGTTTGCGGTAGAAAAGAACCTGAAAACTGGAATGCGACAAACGATAAGTCGAGCCTTTATACCTTGAAAGGAGCATTGAATGCCCTGTTTGCTCGTTTAGGGATGAGCAGTTTGGTGCAAGAAGGTGATTTAAATGCTCATGACTTGTTGTCTGATGGTTATTCAGTCTCTATCTTAAAAAATCAAGTTGGATCGGTGGGTGCTGTAAATAAATCAGTACTCAAGCATTTTGGCGTGAAGCAAGAAGTTTTCGTTGCTGAATTGGATTGGGATGTGATCGTTGATTCCTTGAAATTGACCAAAACGATCTATAAAGAATTGCCGAAAACCTTTGCCGTTCGTCGTGATTTCTCCTTGCTTTTGAAAAACGAGGTACTTTTTGCCCAAATCAAAGACGTTGCTAAGAAAGTAGATAAGAAACTATTGCAAGAAGTTGGTCTATTCGACGTTTACGAAGGGAAGAACTTACCGGAAGGTAAAAAGTCTTATGCAGTTTCCTTCACATTCCAAGATGCAGAGAACACGTTGAAAGATGAGCAAGTGGATCGCATTATGGACCAGATCCGTCAGCAATTAGAAAATCAACTTGGAGCTGAACTTCGCAGTTAATACGGTTGTTTTATAAAACCTCATGAAAACGGGACATTGTATAGTAACTGGTATTGGTACCGGGATCGGTAAGACCGTTTGTAGCGCTGTGATCTGCGAAGCATTGGAATTGGATTATTGGAAACCGGTTCAATCTGGAGACCTGCATGCATTGGATTCTGATTTTGTGGCTGCTAACACCTCCAATACAGGGATCATTCCAGCTGCCAAGTTACTTTCGCAACCACTGTCACCGCATGAAGCTGCCCGAATTGATGGGATTAAACTCACCGAAGAAGATTTTGAGCTTCCGCATTTTTCGCGAACAACGCTGATTGAAGGTGCGGGAGGTTTGATGGTTCCTTTGAATGATGAGGGACTTTGTTATTTGGATGTATTCCAGCATTGGGATCTACCTGTTTATGTTATTACCCGACATTATTTGGGAAGTATCAACCATACCTTATTGACTTTAAATGCCTTGTATTGTCGTGAAATTCGTATTGCCGGACTCATTGTCAACGGCAATCGGAACGAAGCGAGTGAGCGCATTTACCGCAACCATTTTCCGGAATTGCATTTATCCTACATTCCTGAATTAGAAAATTTCGCCCCAGAAACAGTAAAAGCCGCAGCACAACAATGGAAAGATCAAGTGCTTTAAATAACGATAAACAGTTCGTTTGGCATCCCTTTACGCAAATGCAAACTGCTCCTGAGCCATTGCATATCGTTCGTGCTTTAGGAACCAAATTGTTTGATTCTGACGGGAAATCGTATATCGATGCAAATTCTTCTTGGTGGGTAAACGTGCATGGTCACGGACATCCGCATCTCGCAGCTGCTTTGAGCGAACAGTTTCAGCAAGTGGACCACATCATATTTGCCGGAGCCACACATGATAGTGCCATTCGATTGGCAAAACGTGTCATTGATCTATTGCCACAAGAGTTGACGAAAGTGTTCTTTTCGGATGATGGAAGCACTGCTGTGGAAGTGGCTTTAAAAATGGCTTTCCAGTATTGGTTCAATCGTGGTGAAAACCGCAAACGAGTGATCGCTTTGGAAGGCGCTTATCACGGAGACACCTTTGGTGCTATGTCAGTAGGGGCGAGAGACGTGTTCAACAAACCTTTCGAACCCTTTTTCTTTGAGGTGGATTTTTTGGATTTCCCAACCACTAAGAATGCGCACGAGCTGTTGCATCAAGCGGAGAAATTGCTTAAATCCGGTGAAGTAGCGGCATTGATCGTTGAGCCGCTGATCCAAGGTTCTTCAGGAATGCGCATGTATCCGATTGCATTTTTAGATCAATTGGTTTCTCTCTGTAAAAAATATGGCACCTTGGTTATTTTTGACGAGGTAATGACCGGTTGGGGTAGAACAGGCCGCATGTTTGCATTGAACTATACGGAACAGGTTCCGGATATTGTTTGTTTGTCGAAAGGATTGACGGGAGGCGTATTGCCTTTGGGACTAACTGTAACTACGGAACAAATCTACGTAGCTTTCTTGCACGACGAAACGGCACGTGCATTCTTGCATGGACATTCCTTCACTGGGTCTGCCTTAGCGTGTGCAGCAGCGAATGCCAGTTTGGATCTGTTTGAAGAACAAGATACTTGGGAAGCGATCGAACGCATTGAAGAGCAACACTTGGTTTTTGCGCAGCGCTTGAAGAAACTGGAAAAGGTTTCCGGAATTGGTGTGTGTGGAACGATCCTGCGCTTTGAGATCAACGCAGACGATTCGGGTTATTTTTCAGGTAAACGCGATCTGATCTATCAACACATGTTAGATCGGGGAGTGCTCTTACGTCCTTTAGGGAATGTCATATACATCAATCCTCCGTATTGCATTACGAACGAAGAATTGAATGAGATCTATCTGGCAATTACGAGTTTGCTGGAAGTGATCTAATTACTTGGTTTTTAAAACCGCTTCTTGAATCTTGCTGCCCAAATAACGGATTTCTTCTTCAGTGATTGTAACAGGCGGAGATAAACGGAAACTGTATGGGTGCGATAAAAACCAGAAGCTAATAATGCCCATTTCCAACAGTTCTTTCACTACTTGATCTACCCGTTCAAAACTCTCCATATCACAAGCAAACATCAAACCTTCTCGTCGAATTTCAAAGATCTCATCGATCTCTTTTAAATAGGATTCGAGCAAGGCTCCTTTTGCTTCGACTTCTGTCCAATTTACTTCATCCGTTAAAACATCCAAGGTAGCCTTTGCCGCAGCCGTGATCACGGGATTCCCACCAAATGTGGTAATGTGACCGAGCATTGGATTGTACGAGAGTTCACGCATGTATTTCAGATCGGTAACGAATGCTCCGATCGGCAATCCGCCTCCTAAAGCTTTTCCCAGGATCAGTACATCGGGAACGATACCACTTTTCTCAAAAGCGAATAGTTTGCCTGCGCGTCCCATTCCACATTGAATTTCATCAAACATCAGCAGTGCGCCAACAGAACGACATTTTTCTTGCAAAGCGCGTAAGAATTCATTCGAAGCTCTACGCACACCCGCGTCACCTTGGATAGGTTCGATCAATACTCCGGCTGTTCGGTCAGTAATGCGTTCCAGATCCCCGAAATTGTTCAATTCCAGAAAGTCGACATCCGGCAATAGTGGTCGGAAAGCAGATTTTTTCACTTCGTTCGCACTCACACTCATGGATCCGTGTGTAGAACCATGATAAGAACCTTTGAAAGCGATCAGTTGACTGCGACTGGTTACGCGTTTTGCGAGTTTTAAAGAGGCTTCAATAGCTTCGGTTCCGGAATTAACGGGATAGACACAATTTAAATTCGTGGGCAATAATCCGGTTAATTTCTCTGCAAAGTCAACGTTGGAGGTTTGTATGAACTCCCCATAAACCATAACGTGCAAATGCTTCTTCAATTGTTCCTGGATCGCAGTGATCACTTTCGGATGTCTGTGGCCAATGTTTGTAACCGACACACCTGAGATAGCATCCAGGTATTGTTTACCGGAACGATCATATATAAAAATCCCTTCCGCGTAATCAACATCGATCAAGAACGGGAAGGGATTCGTTTGTCCTAATTGGTTTAAAAAAATGCTTTTTCTATTATCTTCCATGAGGTCTGCCGTGTGGAGGCGGTGGCGGTGGAGGACCTTGTTCGCGCAATGCCTCCAACAATTCCCGCTTGAATTCACGTTCCAAACTTAGCAGTTTTAATGTTCGTTTGTTACCTATCACCTTTGAAAATTTTTCTTGGTATTCTTTTCTCAGGTTTAACTCCTTTTCTTCGTTTGCCAGCACTTCGTCAAACTTCTTTTTCGCTTCTTCATCGGTCATTTTGTCGTAACTCTCGGCAATTTCCTTTTCGATCTTGCGATTTGCCTTGCGGATTTCCTTGAGTTTGTTCTCAAGTTCATTGTAAACCGGCCAGAATTTTTCAGCTTCCTCTGTTGTGAGCTCTAATTCTTTTGTAATGAAGGCGATCTTGAGTTTTTCAACTTTGTCCTCTCGTTCTTTTTCAGATGGAGGAGGTCCTTTACGATCTGGTTGTGCGCTTCCGGTAAGTGGCAAAGCCAGCATGGTAAGCAAACAACAGGTTAAAATAAATTGGGTTTTCATGGGTTTTGAATTTTAACTTCCTAATAATAAATCTTCATCTAAATCTTGATCTTCCAGGTATTCCAAAATTTCATCTTTTTGGATTCCTTCGAAAAGATCGTCTACATCCGAATCATGGGTACTCGCAACGTCATCAACTGTTTGTGTGGCCTCATTTGATAGCGGTGACGGAATCTCTTGAAGTTGTTCAGCCAATTGATCGGTTTCTACATCATCGATGTTTTCATGCAAGTAATCCAGGATCTCAGATTTACTTAAAGAACTGAAATCAACATCCGGATGCGTTTGTTGTGGAACATCAGGCGACCACCACGTTACCGTCAACAATAAGGCAATTCCTGCAGCAATTGCCGTCCAGCTATACCAGCGCTTGTATAGCGGAACAATTTTCGGTGTAGGTTTTTCAGCGATCTGTTCAAACAATGTCGTTTTCAAATTTTGAAAGTACACGTCATCCGGGATCGTTATTTTCTCCACTTTTAGTTGATCGATAATATGTTGTTCCTTGTTGTTCACGTCTCTTTGATTTCCCATTTCATCAATGGTTTAATTTTGATTTCAAAAAAGTTTCAATTTTGGTTACAGCGTGGAAGTAATTCGCTTTTAGTCCGCCGGTACTTCCACCTGTGATGGTGGCAATTTCTTCGTATTTCAAGTTTTCAAAATACTTCATCTCGAAAACAAGCCGTTGTTTTTCAGGTAGTTGATCCAGTGCTTCCATGAGCCAGGTACTGATTTCTTCTGCGCTGATCTTTCCGAAATGTTCGGAGTGATGGTGAAAGGAAACGATTGGTGCATCTATTTCCGTGGCCAAATGCTTCTTTTCTTTTTTCAAAGCCTGAAGCGTTTCGTTGTAAGCAATGCGAAAGATCCAGGAATACAAAGAACTGTTTCCCTGAAATTGAGTTCTGTTCTTCCAGATCTTCAATAAGGTTTCTTGAAGAATGTCGTTGGTTAGTTCGTGGTTTTTCGCCCATCTCCTGATTGTGGTATAGAGGCGTTTTGCATATGCATCAACAATCCAGCTCATGGCTTGCTGTGCATATTTATCTTCCCGATGAAGATAGTCTAGTATGATATGTTCATCGGGAAGTTTTTGTGTCATTTATTATCCTTTTCGTGAAATTGCTTTTTGTGCCGCTTCAACAATGTTTGGAGTATCAAGACCATATTTTACCATCAATTCATCCGGTGTACCTGATTCGCCAAATGAGTCATTCACAGCTACATATTCTTGCGGACAAGGGAAGTTTCTACTCAATACTTGAGAAACCGCTTCTCCCAGACCGCCGTTCATCATGTGTTCTTCAGCTGTTACAACACATTTTGTTTTACGCACAGAATCTAGGATGGCTTTTTCGTCCAAAGGTTTAATCGTGTGCATATTGATTACTTCAGCAGAAATTCCTTTTTCCGCTAAAATTTGAGCTGCCTCGATCGATTTCCACACCAAATGGCCACAAGCAATGATGGTAACGTCTGTTCCTTCGGTTAGAACATCTGCTTTCCCGATCACAAATTTGGCATCAGCAGGAACGAAAATTGGAACAGCTGGACGTCCGAAACGCAAATAAACCGGTCCTTCGTGTTCAGCAATTGCGATAGTTGCTTGTTTTGTTTGGTTAAAATCTGCTGGAACAATCACTGCCATGTTGGGTAACATGCGCATCATACCGATATCTTCCAAAATTTGATGTGTTGCGCCATCTTCTCCTAAAGTCAAACCTGCGTGTGAAGCACAGATCTTTACATTCTTCTGAGAATAAGCAACCGATTGACGGATTTGGTCATACACACGTCCGGTAGAAAAGTTAGCAAAGGTTCCTGTGTATGGAATTTTACCACCGATAGTCATTCCGGCAGCCAATCCAATCATGTTTGCTTCAGCAATACCCACTTGGAAAAAACGTTCTGGAAATGCTTTTTGGAAGGCATCCATTTTCAGGGATCCTGTTAGGTCGGCACAAAGGCCTACTACGTTTGGATTTTTTTGTGCGACTTCTAGTAATCCTTCTCCGAATCCAGAGCGTGTATCTTTTTTTCCAAATACTTCAAATTGCTTCATGGCAAGACTATAAATTTATTGGCGTTGTTTTATTTGATTGAATTTTAAATCCTTTTTCACTGGTATAGGTAGTTGATCGAAGTTGTTTTTGACGGTAGATCAACTTGTAATTTCCGGGTTGCAGATAAACCATTCCTGAGAGGTTTGTTTGATCCAAATTGCAAACCCATTCCTGCGTACCGTCTTCTTTCACCAAGAATATTTGTGCGGCAACAGCTTTCGGAGTAGAGTAGGTTAACTGACCAGGAGCCAAGATATCAACTGTTTCTTTTGTGCTTTGTGTTACAGTGACCTTTTTGTAAATACGCGGCAAAGTAAGAATCTCTAGTTCGTATTCTCCAATGAGGTATTTATCTGTTGTATTTACAAATTGCGTATTCAACGTCGCAGGTTTTCCTTTTTGCATCACGCGAACTTCAACCTGATATGGTTTCGTTGCATTTGAAAAACGGACGTTGATAAAACCCTGCGGACAATCAACTACAATCGTGTTATGTGTGTTTTTGACCAAAGAGATATTTTTCTTTTCAACTTTTGGGATCGTATTTACCAAAAGATCGTATTTCAAATTTGGATCAATTATCAAGGTGTCCGGATTGCCCCAGCGGTTGATAGTATGTTCAAACGTATAAACCAGTCGTTTCGTTCCTGCTTCGTATAAGAACATCGTCACATCAGTTTCCAAAGGAATTCCGTTAATATTATTCAGATTAATTTGAGCAGTAGTATTGATCAATGCCTTATTGATCACTGTTTTCAAAACATTTCTAAACGCATCTTTCGTTTCAGCTTCAGAATAACTACCAATACATTTGAACTGCTCCAAATAAGAAAGATCCAATCCCAATCCGATAACGAATGGTGTGACGCGCACTCCTTTATCATGCAGTTTCTTCGCAATAACACACGGGTCGTTGTCACAGGCTTCCAAGCCATCGGTGATGAGAATGATGATGTTCCGAGCTTTCGTATCCGGAAAATCTCCTGCTGCTGCTTCCAATGAGCGCGCAATTGGAGTAGTTCCTTTCGCTGCAATGGATTTGATGCGGTTTTTTACACGATCATAATTTTCGGCAGAAAACGGAACTTCCAATTTGGTATCGTTACAATCCTGATAGGTCGCTGTCACCGGTGATTGATGTCCGTAAACACGCAGAGCAATTTCCAAATTAGCGGAACCACGCAAACTATCAACGGCCTTGGCTAAAAGTTCTTTGGCTGCCTCAATACGCGTTTGCGTACCCCAATTCGCATTCATGGAATTCGAGGCATCTAAAATGAAAAGTATACGCGTCAACTCTTGAGCTTGGGTATTGGTAGCTCCCAAGAACAAAAAGATGAATATGACGCGAAACAATTTCATGTTAGTAATCTCCTAAAGTTTCTTCTAATTGAGCAAGCGCAGCTTGTAATTGTTCTGCATTTGGTGCAACACCATGCCATTTGTGGGATCCCATCATGTAATCAACACCTTTACCCATTTCTGTGCGCATGATAATCACGATCGGTTTTCCATTTCCGCATTTGGCTTTAGCTGTTTGAAGTGTTTGAATCATTTCTTCCAGGTTGTGTCCGTCCATTTCCAAAACGTCCCAACCAAAAGCTTGCCATTTTGCAGCCAAATTGCCTAAAGAGATCACGTCATCAACATCACCATCGATTTGACGACCGTTATAGTCAATTGTTGCAATGATATTGTCAACCTTGTGTGCTGCTGCATACATTGCTGCTTCCCAGATCTGTCCTTCTTGAAGTTCACCGTCTCCATGCAAGGTGTAGACAATACCGTTGTCGTTATTTAATTTTTTCGTCTGAGCGGCACCAAGTCCATTTGAAAGTCCTTGACCAAGAGATCCCGAAGCCATGCGGACACCAGGAACTTTTTTATCCACACTAGGGTGACCTTGAAGACGAGTCGAGATTTTTCGGAAAGTACCTAATTCTTCAATTGGAAAATATCCTGCTCGTGCCAAAACGCTATACCAAACCGGAGAGATGTGTCCGTTTGATAAGAAGAATAGATCTTCGTTTTTACCGTCCATGGTGAAATGATCCGGATTGTGTTTCATTTGATGAAAATAAAGCACCGTCAGAAAGTCAGCACATCCCAATGATCCTCCTGGGTGACCTGAATTTACTGCAGACACCATTCTTACGATATCTCTTCTAACCTGACTAGCGATTGCTGATAATTGTTGAATTTCCATGTGATTTTGCAATTTGGCTTTGCAAAGCTAATCTTAATTATTGAGTGAAAAGAGTATTTTTTTTCATTAGTTTTACACGACAAAGCAACTTTTTGTTGTTTAATTAAGTCTTGCTTCTATACATTTACTAAAATGAAAAGAACTCTCCTCGTATTAAGCGTTTTAGGTTCTGTAACTTGTTTAAACGCACAAGTGAAATCAGAACTTAAAAAAACGGAAAAGATCGCCCCTTCTACTGAAATGAGTTTCGAACAGTTCTGTTTGAAAAATGCGATCCAAATCATTCCTTCAACGACAAAACCTTTGAATGTTACAGGAAGTGTTCCTGCTGCAGGTACTCCAAATCCAACGTATCTGGATTTTGGTGTTCAGTTGAAAGAGAATGAGGCTCAATATTTCACAATTGAAGGAACGACTAATTTGTTGAAAGTAGAATCACTTTTCAGATTGCGTTTGATGTATAATTCTTTAAACAAATAGTATGAGTATCAAACGATTTTCACTTGGATTGTTGGCAATTTGTTTGTGGGGCTCAGCTTCCGCTCAGATGTCTATTTACGATAATGATTACGATCAATCAAATCCGCTTGATTGTGGGACTTTAGCGGCTGGAGGAACTAACTTTGTAGATATGGGAGGGAATTACCTTCCTAATATGGATGAAACAATAGTTTTCTGTCCGGATTTAGCACAAGGTTCTAAAGTTTCCATTGCTTTTGCTACCAACATTGGTTATGAGTTCAACATCGATCCGACGGATACGATGTACATTTTTGATGGTCCATCTATTGCGGCACCTCTTTTGGGTGCTTTCAATTCAGCGACCAATCCTACCGGGATGAACGTTCAGGCTACTTTCATCAACAACCCTTCTGGTTGTTTAACTGTTCGTTTTCGTTCGGATGGTGCCAATGAAGGTACTGGTTGGATAGCAAAGGTTGCATGCGGTAATTTGGCTCAACCGTTTTATCCTCATTTGGAGGCTTTTGTAAATGGATCGGCAACAAATGCATTGAATCCGATTGATACAGGATATGTAGATGTTTGTTTGGGAGATAGCATTTTGTTGGTTGCAAAACCACTGTTTCCTTACTCGCTTGAGAATGCCGGTACTGGTTATTCTCAGAATTTAACGAATGTCAATTACAGCTGGTCAATCGGTGGAGTTGGAACTTTGCCAGTGAATAACGACTCAGTTTGGTTTGTTCCACCGGCACGTCAAGGTTATTTTGTTGATTTGCGCATTCAGGATCAATTCCCGCAAAATCAACGCATCACGTGTAAGATCCGAGTTTCTCAATTACCAATCTTTGCCGGTACCGGTCCTTTGGAAGATACTGTATGTTTAGGTTTAAACACGAACTTGATTGGTGGGGTTACGCCAACGGATACGGTTGGTGTGGATGTGCCTGCAGGTACCTTCCCGATAGGTGGTACATTTGCTGGATTGACATTTTTGCCAGATGGAACTGGTCAGTTGTACACTACTACGGTGAACATGACGGGTCTAGGTTCTGGAACAGTTACATCGCTGAATGACATTCAAAGTATTTGTTTAGATATAGAGCACTCCTATTTGGGCGACTTGGAAATTGCCATTACCTGTCCAAATGGTACGATGGTTTCTCTGGCCAATACTTATGGTGGTGCAGGTTTGTTCCCTGGTGGTTGTTTCGCTGGAGGAGTCAATCTAGGAAATGATACAGATCAAGATGGTGGAGCACCAGGAACTCCTGTTGAAACTTATTGTTTCTCTTGGGCAAATGCAACTTTGGGAACAATGTGTAACGAATTGGCAAATACGGTTCCAAATGCGTATGGCTCTCAAATGTTGAATCCGAATGGGGTTTACTTGCCAGATGGAAACGTAAATGATTTGATTGGTTGTCCGTTAGAAGGGCCATGGACTATCAGTGTACAAGATAATCAAGGAATTGATGATGGGTACATTTTCCAATGGGGGATTTTATTCGATGCGTCCTTGTATCCAGATCCTGAATCATATCAAAACGTTATTATTTCAGATTTCTGGTCGAATGACCCAACAATTGTTACAGGTCAATCAGATACGGCAATTGTTGTTGTACCAACGCAGCCAGGACCGCATAACTACACGTACAATGTTACGGATGATTTTGGTTGTTCTTACGACACTACAGTAGTCTTGTATACGCTACCACAGCCAACAATTTTTGATGACACACTTGCTTGTAACTTTACATTTAATGTGTCTGGTACAACCTCTTTTGCGGGAGGATCATGGTCTGCTGCTGACACCAATATTCGTTTCTTACCAAATGCTAACGTGCCAAATCCTACCATAACCTCGTCGATACCGGGTACATTTACCGTCACCTTTACGGACAGTGCGTGTGGAACAGCGGTTAGTTCTCAGATCTTCTTTCAGAATTGGGCATGGACGGAAATTTTTGATACAATATTGTGTGCTGGTTCTGAATATGTGATCAATGCTAGTGCACAACCACAAAACTTGAGTTACTTGTGGACACCAGGAAATTCTACCGGTACTAGTTTAACAGTTTCTCAACCGGGGATTTACTATGTGACAGTAGAGAATCAGTGTAATACCTGGACGGATTCTGCAATTATTGGATACAAGTTGTGTGATATTACCGTGCCGAACATTATTGTTTTGAGTTCCAATCAAGGGAACAACGCTTTCCATATTCAATATGAAGGTGTGAAAGAATTTGAATGTACTATTTTGAACCGTTGGGGTAATGTTATGCGTGAATATTCGAATCCAGCTGATGCATGGGATGGAAAGGACGCAGGAGGAAATATCGTTGAAGAAGGAGTTTACTTCTACATTATTAAAGCAACACTTGAAAGTGGTGAAGAACTTGAAAAACAAGGATTTGTTCAAGTGCTCCACTAAACAGATATCATTTCATAAAAAAAGAGACCTCAAATCGAGGTCTCTTTTTTATTTCGGGTAGTTTTTTTGTTGTAATTTCAAATTCTGTAAAAGTTGTTCATGCAAAAGATCGTCGTTGGTATCAATGGTTTTGGAAGAATCGGTAGGTTTTTGACACGCTTATTGGTTAAAGAATCGGTGATTTCTAGCATTGTTATTAATGATTTGGCACCTACGGAAACACTTTTGCATTTGTTCAAGTACGACAGTGTACATGGAAGATTTACCGGAGATATCGTTAAACTATCCGAAAATGAGTTTCAATTCAATCAGGTAAAAATCGTTTTTTTACATGGATCAGAACCGGCGTCAATTCCATGGGGTGAGTACCAAACGGATGTGGTTGTAGAAGCGACCGGTAAATTCCTAACGCACGATGCTGGACTTCAACACCTGTCGAATGGAGCTGACCGCGTTATATTTTCAGCTCCTACGAATGATGAAAGAATACCAACGGTTGTTTTAGGAGTTAATGACCAGCTTCTAACTGGCAAAGAGCAAATGATCTCGAATGCTTCTTGTACAACCAATTCTGCTGCTCCTTTGATTCGAGTCATGCAGGAAATCTGTGAGATCGAAAGCGCTTATATCACAACAGTTCATAGCTATACAACCGACCAACGTTTGCATGACAGCCCTCACAAAGATTTGAGACGAGCGCGAGCTGCAGCCCAATCAATTGTGCCTACAACAACAGGAGCAGCCAAAGCATTGACCAAGATTTTTCCGGAATTAGATGGGAAGTTAGGAGGTTGTGGCATGCGTGTTCCAGTTCCAGATGGATCTTTAACCGATTTAACCATGATCGTTCAGAATCCACCTACTATTGAAGTGATCAACGCGGCCTTCAGAAAAGCGGCTTCATCTGCATTAAAAGGAATTGTTCATTATACAGAAGACCCCATAGTTTCTGTAGACATTCTAGGAGATCCCCATAGCTGTGTGTTCGACAGTGGCCTGACCTCCGTAGTTGGGAATATGGTCAAGGTCGTCGGATGGTACGACAATGAGGCAGGTTATTCAAACCGACTTCGCGATTTGATCCTGAAATTAGAACAATAGAACTATTTCCAATTATATACCCATGCACTTGGCACAGTTCCTTGAACTGATGGCAAAGCTGAGCTCGCTTCCTCTTTGGATGAAAATCCTTTGATACTTACGCGATACATTCCACCTTGTTCTCCAATACTGATTTGATTCATTCCCTTCGCTTTCAAATCACTGGCCAATTTTTTTGCGTTAGCTTCCGAACCAAAAGATCCGGCAATGATGTGAAATGGTTTTGAAAGATCAGGTTGTGGGAAAGACTTTGAGAAACCACTTGGCTTTGATATAGGTTTTGGAGTACTTGTAGTAACGGGTTTACTTACAGGTTTTGGTTTTGAAACTGGTTTTGGTTCAGGTTTCGGAGCTGGTTCTGGCTTCGGAGCTGGTTCTGGCTTTGGAGCAGTGGTTGGTTCAGTAACTTCCGGTTGTTCAACAGTTTCACTTGGAATTGGTTCTGCCTCGGGCATCGTGTCGGAAGAGATCTCTTCATTCTCGTTTGTCAATTCTTTAAGATCGGATGTGTCCGCAATGACTTCATTATCACCAGCTAGATCTGCCAGAATGGGGAAGTCCTTTTTAAGGTCGTTGAAATTAATTGCAATATACGTTCCAGCCCCTAAAATGATAACCACGATTCCGTAAAGGATGTATGCGAATACACCAGTTTTCTTTTTTGCTGTTGCCGCCTTTTCTTTTTTATCAGTTACTTTCTTTACTGATTTGGGTTGAGCAGTAATTGGAGCAGGAGCAGGCTCTTTCTGCTTTTCTTCTCGTGAAATAGTTGTTGACTCGTCTTGAATAGTTGGTGTCACCGAAACAGTTTCTGCTACCGGGGCAATGTCAATCGGATCAGGAGTGTTTTGAGCCATTTCTTCCAAAACGGGAATGTGAGTTTCAGAGGATTGTTCTGTTTCTGCATTTTCTCTGACAGGCTCATGAGCTACTACAGCCGGAATTTCGACAGTCTCCTCAACTTTATTCTCCAGAGCGGAAACAATTGGATTTTCTAAAATGCTATCAAGATCACTTTTTGGTGCTTCTTCAACAATTGGAGTAGGTTCTTCAATGGGTATAGGCTCTGGAATTGGTTCGATTTCCGGCTGCTTGATTTCTTCAATGGGCGCAATTGTTGCTTCTTCTTGTGCAGGCTCAGGAACTTCTACCACGGCTACAGGCTCTTCAACGACAGGTGCTGCTGCTTGGGAAGAAGAAACTTCTCCTTTTTCAAAGGCGATTTCCCCGTCAACTTTCTTAAATGAGCCAAAGTTCTTTAACTGGAAATTTGCCCCACTATCCAGTACAATAGTCATTTCATTCACGAATTTCGCAATGCGCGCTTTCGCTTCATCAGTATCAACTCCCTCAACTTGAGCAACATGTTTCACTAGGGTCCCGTCATCAAATTTTAGGTAGGACATAAACATGATCTCACCGGTGCTTTCATTGGTGATAGTTAGGGCTCCAAATCCGGGGATGATCACGGTTTTAGTTTCCTTCAAAAGGTCTTGTAAATACTGATTCATTGCCATGCTTGACTCGATTATCCGAAAATTCCAGTAAATGTATCCGTGTCTTTTAAGCGAACACCTTTCTCTGTTTGTTGAAGGGTGCAGCATTCATTGACACTGTCATGTTCTAAAAATAAAACAAATTCTTTAGTTACAGCTTCCTCTAAAAATTTCCCTTTTTCATTGAGTGTCAATAGCGGTCGCGTATCGTATCCCATGACGTAAGGAAGTGGTATATGTCCGGTACTTGGTAAGAGATCTGCCATAAAAACCAAGGTCTTGTCTTGATAGTGAATGTGCGGGATCATCATACTTTCAGTATGGCCATCTACAAACAACACGTCGAAATTATTGAAGACGTTTTTAGTGTAATCACCAGATCTCTCAACGAATTTCAATTGACCACTTTCTTGCAGTGGAAGTATGTTTTCCGTCAAGAATGACGCTTTTTCGCGGGCGTTCGGTTCCGTTGCCCATGTCCAGTGGTTCTCCGTACTCCAATAAGTTGCGTTTTTGAAAACCGTTTCCAATTGAGTGCGGTCCTTGTTCCATTTAACTGCTCCACCACAATGGTCAAAATGCAAATGAGTTAGAAAAACATCCGTGATCTCATCCAATCCGAAACCCTTTGCTTGAAGGCTTTGTTCCAAAGTTTTGGTGTCAGCCATGTGGTAATGAGAGAAGAATTTTTCAGATTGTTTATCACCGATCCCGGTATCGATGAGTATTAGACGATCTCCATCCTCCACAAGTAAACAACGCATAGACCATGTACACATATTGT
>CAYLJB010000035.1:23048-24150 GCA_964383785.1 uncultured Fluviicola sp. | reverse complement strand
TGCATGGGCGCACGTTGGCGTACAAACCGAGCATTTTGCGCATCGTTACGTTTAAACTTTTATAACCACCACCTTGAGGAGTTGTGATCGGTGCTTTCAGCAATAATTTGTTTCTGCGAATGCTCTCCCAAGCAGATTCCGGAATTCCGGAGGTGTTTCCATTTAAGTACTCTTGTTCCCCGATAACGATCTCTTCGAATTGTAGGTCAACCTGTGCGGCATTCAGAATGCGTAGCGTTGCGTCCATGATCTCCGGACCGATTCCGTCTCCTTTTGCGATAGTAACTGTTTTCATTCCAATTGATTTGTGCAAAGGTGTTCGATTCAATCCATTAATAAAAATATATTCTTTTTATGAGAAACATAAATTGTGTAAATGATCTGAAATTCGCAAAATCATCTAAAATTCAAAGAAAATCCAATTTTTTGGAGCTTGGGTCGTTTTTAACAGGGGGTGTTGGTAAATAAATTGATGAATTTATGAGTTTACCCCTCTAAAAAATATACCTTTGTCGAAAATTTTTAAAAAATGGCTTCAAAAAGATTGCATGCGTATCAAGATGTACTGAATCGTACACCAAAACACATCGAATACGATGGGAAAATTTCAGACCTATATGGTAAGAACGTATTTCACCTAGAAGTAATGCGTGAGTACTTGCCGTCTGATACTTACAAATCAATGGTTGAATGTATTCAGAACGGTACGCGTCTGGATCGCAAAATGGCGGATCAAGTAGCCTCTGCGATGAAAGATTGGGCCATTACCAAAGGAGCTACACATTATACACACTGGTTTCAGCCTTTGACTGGAACAACAGCTGAGAAACACGATGCATTCTTCAAGCCGGTTGGTCCGGGGCGTGCGATCGAGCGTTTTGATGGCGATCTATTGGTTCAGCAAGAGCCGGACGCATCTTCTTTCCCGAATGGAGGTATCCGCAACACCTTTGAAGCACGCGGATATACTGCTTGGGATCCGTCTTCTCCGGCATTCGTGATCGGTAAGACTTTGTGTATTCCTACGATTATGATCTCGTACACTGGAGAATCATTGGATTACAAAATGCCTCTGCTCAAAGCGTTAAACGCTGTAGATCAA
>CAYLJB010000035.1:0-23038 GCA_964383785.1 uncultured Fluviicola sp. | reverse complement strand
AAAATGCCATTATTGAAAGCTTTGCATGCAGTGGATAAGGCAGCAGTAGAAGTGTGTCAATACTTTGATAAGAACGTAACGAAAGTAAATGCTACTCTTGGTTGGGAGCAAGAATATTTCTTGGTGGATCAAGCGTTGTTCAACTGTCGTCCGGATTTGATGATGACGGGTCGCGCATTGTTCGGTCACGCTCCTGCAAAAGGACAGCAATTGGAAGATCACTATTTTGGGTCTATTCCGGAGCGTGTAACAGCATTCATGCGTGAATTCGAAACAGAAGCCATTTTGTTGGGAATTCCGGTTACAACACGTCACAATGAGGTAGCTCCAAATCAATTCGAGTGTGCACCAATCTTTGAAGAGTGTAACTTGGCGAACGACCACAACATGTTGTTGATGGACTTGTTGGAGAAAATTGCACGCAAGCATGATTTCCGTGTATTGTTGCACGAGAAGCCATTTGCTGGTGTGAACGGTTCCGGAAAACACAACAACTGGTCTTTGTCTACAGATACTGGAGTAAACTTGTTGGCTCCGGGGAAAAATCCAAAGTCAAACTTGCAATTCTTGACTTTCTTCGTGAACACGATCAAGGCTATTCATGACAACGCAGATTTGTTGCGTGCATGTATCGCATCTGCAAGTAATGACCACCGTTTGGGAGCAAACGAAGCGCCACCGGCAATCATTTCTACCTTCATTGGATCTCAATTGTCTGGAATGTTAGACGAGTTAGAGAAAAACGTGAAGGCCGGAAAAATGTCGCCTCAAGACAAAACGGAATTGAAATTGAACATCGGTAAGATTCCACAGATCATGTTGGATAATACCGATCGTAACCGTACTTCTCCATTTGCCTTCACAGGTAATAAATTCGAGTTCCGCGCAGTAGGTTCATCTGCAAACTGTGCTTCAGCAATGATCGTTTTGAATACGATCATGGCGAAACAATTGAAAGAATTCAAGAAGTCAGTTGATAAGCGCATAGAAAAAGGAGAGAGCAAAGACGAAGCGATCTTGAAAGAATTGCAACAGTTGATCAAAGACTCGAAGAAGATCCGTTTCGAAGGAAATGGTTACGGAGACGAGTGGGTGAAAGAAGCTGAAAAACGCGGATTGAACAACTTCAAAGATACGCCACGTGCATTGAAGGCTTGGGGTAACAAGCAATTCATCAAGATGTTTGAAGAATTGAATGTATTGACAGAGCGCGAGATCGAAGCACGTCAAGAGATCGAATACGATAGCTACACCTTGAAAATTCAGATTGAAGCGCGTATCATGAATGATTTGACACAAACGCATATCATTCCTGCGGTAGTGACGTACCAAAACAAATTGGTGAGCAACGTACAAGGTTTGATCAGCACGCTTGGAGATAAAGCCGGAAAAGCAGCTGCACAAGCTCAGATCGAATTGATCGAAAAGATCTCAACTCACTTGAACCGCTTGAAAAAGGCAAATGACCTGATGGTTAATGCACGCAAAAAAGCGAATCAAATTGAAGATGCCGAGAAACGTGCCATCGCATATTGTGATACCGTGAAGGTGCATTTTGACGAGATTCGTTACAACGCAGACAAGTTGGAGTTCTTGGTAGACGACGAATTGTGGCCGTTACCGAAATTCCGTGAAATGTTGTTTACACGTTAATTCACAATCAAATTATAGAAAGCCGTGCTGTTCCAGTGCGGCTTTTTCTTTTTCTACGTGAACTATTCCTTACATTTGTCTGTTCTCTATGCAGTATGAAGCAATTTGAAATTCCGGCGTTCTATCGCTCACCGATCATAAGTAAAGTAAAGGCGCACCGTAAATTACAGGATCCGCGTAAAAAGGACTTTATGCCTACCACGCTTGACTTCGGAAATGTTCGTTTGCACATTGCGCGTCATTTTGGTTTTTGCTACGGTGTAGAGAATGCCATTGAGATTGCTTACAAAGCCATTGCAGAGAATGATGGGAAACGCATCTTTTTGTTGAGTGAGATGATCCATAATCCGGGTGTGAATCAGGATCTGTTGGAACATGGGATCAAATTCTTGCAAGATACAGCCGGAAATCAATTGATCGCTTGGACGGAATTGAAGGCCGATGACATCGTGATCATTCCTGCTTTTGGTACTACTTTGGAGATTGAAGAGAAATTGCGTCAGATCGGCATCGAACCGGAGCGTTACAATACCACGTGTCCGTTTGTTGAGAAAGTGTGGAACCGTTCCGAAAAATTAGCAGCAGAGCAACATACTTTGATCATTCACGGAAAATACAACCACGAAGAAACGCGTGCTACTTTCTCGCACACAACAGCGCATACCCATGCGGTGATTATCAAAGATATCTCGGAAGCACAGAAATTAGCGAAGTACATTACTGGTGAAACACCGGTTGAGCAGTTCTACACAGAATTCGCTGGTAAATATTCCGAAGGATTTGATCCGCTAAAGCATTTGAATCGCATGGGTGTGATCAACCAAACGACCATGTTGGCCACCGAAACGCAGGAGATTGCGGAATACTTGAAATCGGTTACTGACCAATTTGCAGAAAAGAGTGGGGAAGAGAAGCAATTTGCAGATACACGCGATACCTTGTGTTACGCGACTAATGATAATCAGTCGGCTACTTTGGGATTGCGTGAAATGGAACTAGACCTGGCGATCGTGGTTGGTGGCTACAACAGTTCGAACACGACGCACTTGGTGGAGTTGTTGGAAGAGAAAACGCCAACTTATTTTGTACGCGATGAAAGTGAGTTGATCGATGCGGATACAATTTTCAGTTTTGATATTCACAGCAAGGAGCGCAAAGCGCTTTCGAATTGGATTCCCGAAGGTGAGATACTGAATGTGGCGATTACTTCCGGCGCTTCTTGTCCGGATGCGACAGTTGATCGGGTGATCGAGAAATTGTTAAATCTATTGGGTGCCGAGCGCACCATCGAAGAAGTTATTCAAGAATTATGATAACAAAAAAGGCATCCGAAGATGCCTTTTTTTATTTCTTGTTGCGGTAAAGTTGTTTGTCTACCGCTTCTAACATTTTACTTTCATCAAGTGTGTCTGAAAGAAAGATGTTGATACGTTGTGCTTCATTTGCAGGGTCGGCAATAACATCCTTATATTTTACATGCAATACCTGGATGTTTGGTTTCCCCACTAACCAATTGTTGATTTTCTCTTTTTGTTGCTCGAAGGTAGTCAACAATGTCTGATTCAGGGTTTCCGTCTTTTTACCCAACATTTTTTGTTGCGAACTCAAGATTTCTTCTAAATCGCGATCCATCATAATGATTTTGTAGTCACAGCTCATATCCAATGCCGTCAACAATTGCAAGATGATCTTGATAGTTTTTCCATTTTGATCCTTCAGCCAAGAGTTATCGGTTAGGAGTTTTTTCACGGGTTCATATTCCATGTAACCTTTTGGATTATTCTCGTCATTCTTACGGATATCATCCACAAGTAAGTCTGCGCCTCCGGCTTTGAGCATTTGCATCATCATGGAAGTACCGGAACGTGGTAGTCCGGACACAATAGTCATTTGAGGTCTCATGTTGTTATTCAATATTTCTTGATGAAGTTTTTTGCGTTCTTCGTTTATAACGTGATCAGTATAGATTTGGATCAAATATTTTCGCGCCAGTCCAAATCCGGGTTCTTGAGTTAAGGCCATTTCAAATGCACTAGCTGCATGATCATACATTTTAGCATTCAAAAGCGCTTCACCCAGATGGTAATGTGCAGTTGGGAACATGTGTTTGATTGCAACGGCATTTAGACCTGCTTCAATAGCATCGTTGTGTTTTTTCTGACGCATGTATGCCACGCATAGTCCGTGGTAAGCCGCAGCATTCTCTGTGTCTAAAGAGATAGCTTTCAAAAAGACTTTTTGGGCTTTCTTCCATTCTTTACTTACCAGGAACAAACGTCCTAAAGTTTGGTAGAATCCTGCATTTGCAACTTCGTGGTTGGCCGCTTTTTCAAGGAATACTAACGCTTTTCTCGGTTGAATTTCCTGAAACAATACGCGTCCTTCTAAGAAATCCAATTGAGGTGTGTTCTCGGTTCCGAGTTTTTCTCTCATTTTAGTGAGATACTTACGGGCTTCAGTCGTATTACCGATGGCCAAATGTGTAGAGAGTAAGGTTCCAACGAACTTGATGTTATCAGGTTTTTTGGCATGTAATTCTTCTAGATCCGCGATTGCTTCCTGCTGTCGTCCTGTAGAAACTTTTATTTGCGCACTGTGGAATGCATTTTCAGTTTGGATTTGATCGAGTATTTTTTCATCTGACTCATCCATTTCTTCGATGTAACCCAATGCGATCAGTTGTTGCAGGGCTTCTTGTGCAGACCAAACATCAATTTTAATGCTATCATCCAATTCTCCCCAATTCTTATCGTCTTTGAACTCCCAAGTATCGATGTATTTGATTTCTTGAGGTTCGATGAAGGATTGAGTGAGTACTTTTCCAGGCATATCTTTACCGACAGGCAGCCCGAATAAATGAAGCAAGGTTGGTGTAATATCAATCAAGGAAGAACCATAGACACGCTCGTCAGCCTTAATTCCTGGACCTTTTAAACAGAAAATGCCAAATTTAGAATGCTCGAATGCCGGAGCCATGGAATCTTTTGGTAAGGTTTCAAGGCGGCGATGATCTGAGTAAAAACCGTGATCACTCAAAATCATTAAATAGGCATCATCTTTCATGAGTTGGAGCAAACGATCCAACATCATGTCGTGGTATATATAAAACCCGGTCATTACGTCTTTAAACAGTGCGTAATCTTCATCAGAAATATGTTTCTGCTGAGGCGGGTGGTATTTCATAAAGTAGTGGGATGCTTTGTCAATGGCATCCAGGTAAAGACCAATGAAATTCCATTCCTGTGTTGCAAGGACGTGTGTAGCCACATTATGAAAACTCGAACAGCGTGCGAGCATCATAATGATAGCATTCAGTAATTCATGGTTCTTCGGATTCTCAATATGTTCTTTAGTTGCTGTCGGTACAAATGGAGCAATGTGATTCCATGTCAACTCAATCGGGTGAATGCGAAGCTCTTTTAATTCTTCAAACATTTCTTTCGGATGAATATGGCTCTCAGAAAGGTCCCAAACAGGAAAGCTGTCTTGTGAATTAACGTCTGGAAAATGATTGGAAACATTGATTCCGTTGATCGGTTCAGCAGGATAACTTGGCCACCATCCAATTAAATGGGTTTTAAATCCTTCGTGCGTTAGGATATTCCAAATTGCACGCACTTTACGAGATAAAACGGAGATAGGGATGCGTTTTCCAGTTTCTGCGGATGGCTCCACAAAGTTGAGTACGCCGTGTTCATCGCCATACTTACCTGTTGCAATAGATGTCCACAAAATAGGAGATAGAGGAGGATCGATTGTTGCGATGTTTCCCATCACACCGGCATCAATTACTCGTTGAAGTGCAGGAAGTTTTCCGTCATCTAATAATGGAGTAATGAATTTCCAATCCGCGGCATCCCAACCTAAAACAAATACTTGGGGGTTATTTTTTTTTGGCATTTTCTTGGGCTCTTTTGTTAAGTGTTTGTGAAGATTGTATTGGGTCTCTTCCTTCTCTCCATGGCTTCAATGCGATGGCACCAAGTGCCAGTTGAGCAAGCGATCCGTTTTTTGAAAGTGCCAGTTCAATGATTCTTTTTTGTTCTTCAGTATTCATGAGTGTACTGTTATAAAAAAACCTCCAAATGTATCAACAAATGGAGGTTTTATCAATATAGAAAAAATCTTATTTCAAGGAAATTTTCTTAGTTGCTGTAGTTGTTCCGTTAGTTACACGAACCAAGTACATTCCAGCAGAAGCATTGCTCACGTTCATTGTCAACTCGCCATTAGCGATAACTCCTGAAGTGATCAAGTTTCCTGTCATGTCGATTACTTCAACGTTTCCATCAAAATCAGCTTTAACGATGATTGAAGATCCGTTAGAGTAAGCATTCCAAGAAGTAGCTGCGATTTCTGCAACACCTACAGTTTGACCTGCATTGATTGGTCCGTTTGCTGTAGCATTGTAAGCGTAATCTTTAATTACAACTGAAGAAGCATCAGCTGCAACGTTGATACGAACCCATCCGTAATGTGTGTTAGCACCAATCAAGAAACGAGCTCCGATATAAGTATCAGTTCCTGTGTTAGCAGTTCCTAACAAAGTTTGAGTGAATCCGTAAGCTGAAGTGAAGTAGAAAGTTCCACCAGCTGCAGTTGTATCCAACCAAGTTGCAGAAGAACCAATTGCAGTTCCACTCGCCAAGCTAGTTGTAGCTGGGTAAGAAGAAGTACCTGCAGTTTCCATTGCAGCAACCAATGCAGCAGTAGCATTAGGAGCAACAAAAGAGAATACATAATTCAATTGGTAGTCAGTACCTCCATAGTTGTACAAGTATCCGTAAGTAGCGATTGCCATATCCGGAGTACCTGCGTTATCGAAGTCAACATCATAGCTGTTCAATGAATCGTTGATTACAGAAAGTGTAACATCTGGAGTTACATCTGTGTAAACGATTTGTGCATCTGCAGCTGCTGCAGTTCCAAAAACTGCCGATGCAAGTGCAGAGTAAGATTTTAATTTGTCTTTTAGTAAAGTTTTATTCATGACATGAATTATAAAAGTTCGTGACGAATTTATGACTTTTTTTGGAATCCTAAAAATGATTTTACAATTGATTAATAACAATTTGTTGTTCGCAAGATTGGCTTTTTTATTTTTACTTAAAATCTGATATATGGAACGCCTTGTCAATATCTTGATAATTGATGATAACAGAACCGATCAGCTTGCTCTAAAAGAGATTCTGGCGGGATACGGAAATATCCTTCTGTTTTGTGAATCCTTACAAGAGGCACATGATGTGCTTAGAAGAAAAGAGGTTGGGATCACCCTGGTTAATATTGACAGTCCGAAGTTCTCATCCATGGAAGAATTGCAGGAATTGCTGGAAGAACACAAGCAGCGTACCCATTATTCTATTGTGATCACTGAAAATGCCCGTACGGGGTCGAAACTCCTGCGTGGTTTGAATAGCGGAGCAGTTGATTTTATAAATAAACCGTTCAATCCTCATTTGATCCAAGCAAAGATCGAAGTTTATAAGTCGCTTTATTACAAAGACCAACGTATTGCTCAACTTTTAGGTAATATACTTCCACGCACCATTCTTGAAGAGCTAAACCAACATGGAAAGTTTTCACCAAAAAGAATCGATAAAGGTGTAGTTTTATTTACGGACTTCGTGGATTTCTCCATGAAATCTAAATCTATCAAGCCTCTAAAATTGGTTAAACGCTTGGAATATTATTTCACACGTTTCGATCAGATCGTTGAACGCTATAAGTTGGAGAAAATCAAAACAATTGGAGATGCTTACATGGCGCTGGCAGGTGTTACGGAAGATAACGAAGAACCTGTATTGCGCGCAGCAATGGCGGCTTTGGAAATGCGCGACTTCATGCGAAATGAACGGGAAGTCTCTCGTGCGCTGCGCAGAGAATTCTGGGAAATCCGTATAGGAATCCATGTTGGTCCACTCGTTGCCGGAATTATTGGCGATAAAAAGTACTCGTTCGACGTTTGGGGGGATACAGTTAATATCGCAGCACGCGCTCAACAGCTTTCAGAAGTGGATGAGATAACGATAACCAGTGCCGTTATGGATGAAATTCATCCTTTCGTAGAAGGAAAACACTTGGGAAATGTTCCAATCAAAAAGCGGGGCGGAACAATGGAGGTTTTTACGCTGCAATCCATCAAGAAAGAACACAGCTTGTATGGCGACGGTAAATTTCCGAATGCTTTCCTGCGCAAAAAATGTCAGATCTCGTCTGTTGATTTCGAACACATGCGCAATGATATCATCAATCATTTGAAATCTAATTTGCCGGAGGATATCATTTACCATGACCTGCAACATACACTCAACGTTGAAAAAGCCGCTATGCGTTTAGGTCGATTAGAAGGGTTGACCGACGAGGAAATGTTATTGCTTCGCACCGCTGCACTTTATCACGATGCAGGTTTCATCTATACCTATCACCGCAATGAATTGCACGGCGTTCGTTTGATGGAGCGCAATCTACCACGCTTTGGCTACGATCCGGAACAGATTGTATTGATTCGCAACATGATCTTAGCCACCTCTCGAGATTCAAAACCAGTTACTTTGCTTGAGCAATTAATGTGTGATGCGGATCACGATTACCTTGGTCGTGCTGACTATTACGTTGTATCTAATAAATTGCGACAGGAAATTGAGCAATTCGATGAACCTTTGTCGGAAGAAGACTGGTTGCTCTTTCAGATCCAATTTTTAGAATACGAGCATGAGTTCTTTAGTATCACGGCAAAAAATATTCGTGAACGTGCAAAATTGAATCGTATTTCAGAACTAAAACAGCGTTTGCGCGAATTGCGTGAGTTTTAGAATGCTGGCTCTAAAAATTGCATCAAGACATCCGGAGAAATTGGTTGAGCAAAAGATTTGGAAGCAAGATCTTTATCTGAATTCACAAATAAGTCTGCTGACATACCTCGTTCTGCGTAGGAAATAGCCGAACCTGCAACGGTCATTTCCGGATCAATACTGGCAACCATCGAATAAACCGGCACATCTGGTTCAGTAGCTTCAACCGGTTCCGGATTTATAGTTTCGGTCTTTGCCAAAAAAGGAGATGTAGGTTTGCTTTCCGGTACAACTTCTTTGGTCTCGGATGCTGTCTCGCTAGTGATTGGCATGTCTTGTTTTGCGGTTTGCATCACATCTTTGCTTTCAGGTTGCAACAAATACAACGCAATTCCGATGAAAAGCACTAATACTGCTGCAATTCTTAACCAAATCGTGCGGTTGATAGATACTTCTTTAGTTGCCACCGGAGCACTTTCCACGGCTGCATTTGCTTGGATGGAAATTCCGGGATGCTTCGCACGGAAGACTTGATCTAAGCTTGCTTTAACCTGAGAAGAAGGTTCAACGTGCATACTTGTTGTATACGTGTCCAATTCACTTAAAAAGCGTTTCATGTCGTTAAAAGATTGCTCGTCCTCAACAAGTTCCATTACCAGTGCCAATTCTTCTGCACTTAATTCATGAAACGATTTTTCTTGGATCAATGATTCTGCTGTTTTCATAATCAAAGTGTTTTTTCCGGAGAATAGTCTTTCAACCCTTCTGCCAAATATTTAGTAGCGTAAAAAAGACGTGATTTCACGGTTCCTTCGCTGATTTCTAAAATGTCTGCGATCTCTTTCATGGACAATCCATCGAAGTGTCGCATCTCAAATACTTCTTTGTGTTTTTGATCAAGAAGTACCAACTGCTCGTCAAATTGTTTTTTGAATAAAGCGTGGTGCACTTCATTGAACGTGTTCTTGTTCTGGTCGGCTACGGCGTATGAACTATCTAAACCATTCGACGTGTTTTTGCGGATTTCTTGTTTCTTGTATTCGTTCTTACACATGTTGTTCGCAACGGAATACACCCAAGTTTTGAAAGAACGCGTAGTGTCAAATAATTCTGGACGGTGGATCAATTTCGTGAACAGATCGTGCAGAAAATCTTCCGCTTTCTCTCGATCTCGCCACAACATGCGCATGAAGTAGGAAGTAAGTGGTCGTGCGTAGCGGTTGTACAAATGATCGAACGCACGCTGGTCTCCGCCTGCTAAAGCGATTACCAATTGTTCATCGGTCATGGTACCATATTCCTTTCGAAGTAAACGCATCAACGAATTTGATTCACTTTTTTCTCCTGATTGGTTCCGGATGTGATCAGTTTGATCACACGATCGATCTCAGCGACCATTTCTGTTTGTTCCGTTAGTTCGTATTGCTTTCTTAAGCTGAGTAGCATAGGCAAATAATTGCTCGGCCACTTTACTTGTTTGTTGGTCAGCATGGATTGATCCCAAATCTGATTCCACAATGTATTGTTCCAATCATAGGTATCAATCAAATCGTTGTTGTACGCAAAAGTCAATCCCATCGGAAACAGCGAAGCACTCATGGCTTGGAGATAATCCCTTGGTATCGTCAATGAAAGTTGTAAATTCTTCCCGACATTGTCTTTACAGAACTGATGCAAATAAGCGGTATCGATCACACTAGTTTCCGGAAGCACGTAGCCCGCTGCAGCTAATTGTGCGCGGTAAGCTTCACTCTGCATCAGATCAATGGATACTACTGTTTTTTCACTTTCGTCTTTGTTTTCTGCAACAGCAATCAGATCGTCATAACCGTGTATGATTAGCGTATTACCAGGCTGCACACTTTGCATTAATTGCAAACCGTAATTGCTTTGTTCTACAGGAATGCTGCCGTCTGTTTTCATACAAGTGATAAGACTGTCTGTCGCGGGAGTGTTCTTGACAATATGGTAATAACTCAATAATTGTTGGCGAACTATTGGGTCGTTTGGTTTCAATGCTGCAGCTTTTAAAAGGAAAGGAAGCAGTTTCAAGTTATGACGGCCAATTAAATACGCGTTTATTTGTGTTTCAAAAGCATTTGGAGCAGCGGTAACTTGCTTGTTCAAAGAACTCTGCATTTGTTGTTGCTCACTAGGAGTGAGGCTGCGCTGATAAGATCGGTGATTGCTGGAATAGTTGAGTTGCTGAAAGCGCATATTCGCTTGCTGCGTGTCTTTGCTGGATACTTCAACGGCTTTCAACTTTTTGGTTTCGCTCAAACGCTCCATTTTTGCAGGGGCTTCTTGTAAGGTATCTCGAAGCATTTCTTCTGCCGGAGAAACACTATTGGCGGAAGCAGGAGGTTCACTGTTCTTAGTTTCAGCTTGTGAATAAGCAAAAACCGGTAGTAAGAGAACGAAAAGCAACGTGCGTTTCATGATTGTTTTTTTTAGGGTTACAATCAACAGTTAAATCCGTTCAATGAAAATACGATTTTTTTAACTGAGTGCATTGGAATCACCGGCAAACAAGAATTTATTCGGGGATACCAAGTTCGTTTTAACAGCATACATCACGATTCCGGCGGTATTTTTTACGCCTAATTTGGACATGATGTTCTTGCGATGCGTATTGATCGTGTGGTTACTCAAGAAAAGCTGATCGGCTATCTGTTGATTGGTTAGACCTTCTGCGATCAAGGTGATGATCTCGTTTTCGCGTTCCGAAAGCGAAACCGGTTCACAAGAAAGTGCATCGATATCGATATCGTCTACATTGATAGATGCATCGCGAATGGTCTCTAAGATCTGTCCACAAAAGAATTTATTCCCTCTTCCGGTTTCTTTTACCGAATCGATGATCTCTTGGGTGTCGCAGTCTTTTTTCACGTAGCTTTTAACCCCTGAACGCAAAGCATGTACCAAGGTAGGAGCTGATTGTTCTGGGGTGATCGCAATGATGTTGAGTTCGTTTCGTTGCTGCAAGGCTTGCGGGATCACGTCGATCGAAAAACCTTTTGCCGTGTAATCGAGTAAGACCAGATTGACATCGAAGGATTTTACAAGCTCGATCAGTTCTTCGCTGCTTCTGGCTTCGCCTACAATTTGGAGGTTGCCGACAGTTTGCAACAAGGTTCGCAAGCCAATGCGCATGATCTCATTACTATCTGCCAGAATTAACTTCATTTTATTTAGACTGAATCAAAACAAGGCAAATTTACTAAAAAACTGATTCGCAGGAATCACTAAAAAATGGTATTTATTAACGCGGCGAAATTTTCTTTAATGAAAGCTATCCGAAAAGAAATGCCAACCTTTCGTTTGTATTGGAAGTTGCTTTATCGGCAAAGGACTTAAGCTGAATTTCTTTACGCCTAAAATGAGTGTTTTACTCTGAAGATCGAGCGTACCGATTTTAAAATGGATGTTTTTCATCGTGAATTGATCAAGGTTGTCGATATGAAAATCTTGTTTTTTGCCATTCTTGTATTCGATGATCACGTAGCCCTGAGGATGGGTGAAAACCGCTGCATAAAGCGGGTGATGATTTATGGAGAAGGCGCTAACCGGAACCGGACCAGAATTGTTTTGAAAGTTAAAGTCTCCTGTGGTCCAGGTGCTTGAGAATCCTTCCACAATCAAGATGAGATAAGCTGCAAACATCCACTTAGGAACGTTATTTTGGATTGGTTGAAGTGTAAGTATTTCCGAACGAAACCCCAAGAGTGGCTTCCATTTTTCGGGGTAACTGGCAACAAGGAAACATGACCAGAAAAACAAAGCCAGTGAAAGTTGCTTAACAGAAATATCAAAACTGAAATTGATCACCACGATGCTGGCGAAAATGAATACGCTTAAGAACCCTCCAAAGAACCGGAAGCGCGGCCAAAGTAAGAAAATCCCTGTGGCGACTTCCAGAAAACCGATGGCTCTGCTCAAACCCGGACTACTTCCAATCAAGGACCAAAAGGCGATGTCCTTAGAAAGCCAACCGAAATTGGTGTACAGGATATTGGGCGCCGGGGAATAGAATTGAAGCAGAATGATTTTGTCCCAACCATACTTGATCAGAAAAAAGGATAGGATAACTGAACTGATTCGTTGAAAGTGGGTTTTAGTGATCAGTGCGTTCTTCCATATTCGAGTGATCAGAAAGTGTACAAAAGATCCCAGCGCAACTGCTGTTACGCTTAACCAAAACGTTCCTTCGGTATCTGTTTCAAATAATGCAGCCGAGTCAAATGTCAGGTATAAGTATTCAAAAGGCCATTGTACGATTTTTAAGATCGGATCAACCAACCAGTAATCAAAGGGCAGGAGCATGAACCAACATACAAGTATGCAGGTAAGTGAACCGTAAACGCTTTGATTATTTTTCATGTGCCAGGATGCGTTTTGTTCCGAAAAAACCGATCACGGTAAGTACCAAGATCCATGGCATGCTACTCTTCTTACTGGTTTTATTCTTGGGCTTCACAGGTTCAACTTTCATGACAGGTTGGGTAGTTTCGTTTTGCTGCGAAGTCTTTTTGTTCAACTGAGCTGTATCGCGCTCGAATTCATTTTGCGAAATGCGGGTTTGTTTCGATACCTTGGCGCCTGCTGTTTGAACATTGTTGATTTTACGTATTCTTATGGTATCAACTTTGATAACTGTTTCTCCCCAGTCTTGCATGTAGCGCACGTAGGTTGAATCGTTGATATAGATAGTCTGATACAAGGTTGGGCCAGGTTCGCCAAAATTGGTATTCGGATCGGTGAAAAATGAACTGGCGTTTCCAGAATGACTTTTGTGCGCGATAATGGCTGTTTGAGAAAACCCAGAAATGGAAACTAGGGCAAGAAGTAATGTGAGTGTTGTTTTCATCGTTTTAGGGTGTTTGAAGTGAAAAATAAACCAATAATCGTTAAGGTTATGATCCAAGGAATACTCGATTTTTTGGTTTTCTTATTGGAGTTTTGCTGTTGCTGTTTTTCTCGATCCTTTTCTATACGCTTATGAATTTGCTCCAGATTTTCATCGGTATAGATGATTGTATCTTGTTCAGGAGTAACGTACATGCGGGTGGATGATCTAACGTTGTAATAAACTGGGATAGAGTCGACAAACCGATAAACGACGGTGTCTATGTTTAAGAGCTGATGATTGGACCAATTTTGCTCCAGGATAACTACAGTAGAATCATTGATGGTGTCTCGCTTGAGCGTGATACTTGATGGAATACCAAAGTTGGTGCTGGGTTCTGTGAAAAATGAACTGGCGTTTCCTGAATGACTTTTGTGTGCAATGATTGCTGTTTGAGAAAAGCCTTTGGTTGACAGGAACAAGCATAAAATGAAAAATCCCCTCATTGGTTAAAATTTGGGGATTCTTACAGCTATGTTATTAAAAGGTTCAAATATTATTCGTCATCTCGTTTGATCCGAACCAAAATTTTATCAATGCGAGCACCATCCATATCTACCACTTCCATGGCGAAATTCATCCAGGTTATTACTTGTCCTGTTGATGGTACAGAGCGCGATTCGTTCAATACCAATCCACCCAGGGTGGTGAAATTAAAATTGTCGATTTGGTCCTCCATATCGAAGTGGCGCAAGAATTCTGCGATCGGATATTGTCCGTCAATCAACCAAGAACCATCTTCGCGCTCAACGAATTCAAATTCCTCTGCATAGAAATCATTGAAATCACCTACCAATGCTTGCAACAGGTCATTCAATGTAACAATACCTTGTGTTTGTCCGAATTCATCCGTAATGATCCCGTAATGTGTTTTTGTCTCTTTGAAATGCACCAATGCTTCGTAAGCAGTAATATTCTCCAACAAGAAGTTTGGTTTCAAGAGCAAGCTTTTCAATTCAAAACTTTCTTGATTGATCGTGCGGAAAAGGTCCTTCAATAGAACAACTCCAACCACGTGCTCGCGCTCCTCATCGAATACCGGATAAACAGAGTGTATTTCCTTTTCTACTTGTTCGCGAATTTCTTCTACGCTGTCGTGAATATCGATAAAGATCACATCGTTTCGGTGTGTCATCAGGGAACTTACCGTACGGTCACCCAAATGAAATACGCGTTCAACGATATCTTGTTCGATCTCTTGTACCTCACCGCCTTCAGTTCCTTCTTGAATGATCGCTTTGATCTCTTCTTCCGTTACTTTGCTATCAGAGGATGGTTTAACGCGCAACAAACGGATCAACATGTCTGAAGTAAATGTTAGCAACCAAACGAAAGGAGCTGTGATCGCTGCAATGATGCGCATTGGTCGGGCCATTGCTTTGGCAATGCTTTCCGGATTAGCAAGTCCAATGCGTTTAGGAACCAATTCTCCCAACACGAGTGACAAGAAAGTGATAATCACTACAACTGAAGTCACAGCCAAAAAGTGGGCATATGGTTTTAACGTTGCAATCGATACAAAAAATGCCTCGATATCATTGGTAATCTTTTCTCCCGAGAAAACCCCCGTTAGAATTCCGATCAAAGTGATCCCAATCTGTACCGTTGACAAGAAGCGGTTCGGACTTTGGATCGTTTCTAATACCATTTTCGCCGATTTATCACCGCGCTTCGCAGCAGCGTCCATCTTTGATTTACGGGCAGATACGGTAGCGATCTCCGCCATCGAAAAGACACCGTTGAGTAAGATCAGGAATAAAATTATGAGTATTTCCATGGCTTATGACTGCGTCCTACCAGGGTACACTTTTAAGGCTTCTTCCAAACACTTCACAGCGTTTTTCAAAGATTCTTTGTTCAATACGTAAGCGATACGCGCCTCTTGTTTTCCAGCACCAGGACTTGAATAGAATCCGTTTGCAGGTGCCATCATTACCGTTTGACCGTTGTATTCAAAATCTTCCAACAACCATTGGCAGAATTTTTCCGCATCGTCAACCGGGAACTTAGCTACACAATAGAAAGCGCCACTTGGCTTCGGACAAAAAACACCAGGAATGGCATTCAACCCGTCAACCATGATGTTGCGACGCTCAACATATTCACTAACAACGTTGTCGAAATAACTTTGCGGAGTTTCCAATGCAGCTTCAGAAGCTACTTGATCCACGGTTGGAGGAGACAAACGAGCCTGACCAAATTTCAAAGCTGCTGCCATCACGTCTTTGTTCTTAGAAACCAATGCTCCAATACGCGCTCCACACATGGAATAACGTTTTGAAACAGAGTCGATCATGATCACGTTCTCTTCAATTCCTTGTAGGTTCAATACAGAGAATGGTTGAGCACCATCGTAGCAGAATTCGCGGTAAACTTCGTCAGCAAACAAGAATAGATCGTGTTTTTTAACGATGTCGCGCAATTGCTCCAATTCCTCTTTCGAGTATAGGTAACCTGTTGGGTTGCCCGGATTACAGATTACGATCGCTTTCGTTTTTGGAGTGATCTTCGCTTCGATCTCCGATACAGGAGGAAGCGCAAAACCTGTTTCAATTCTTGCTGTTACAGGAACTACTTGTAAACCTGCAGTCACTGCAAATCCATTGTAGTTTGCATAGAATGGTTCCGGAATGATCACTTCGTCACCTGGGTTGCAGCACGACATGAATCCAAAGATCAATGCCTCAGAACCGCCGGTGGTAATAATAATGTCTTCTGGATTTACTGGCAAACCACCTTTTTGGTAAGTTGCAGCTAATTTATTGCGGTAGCTCTCGAATCCTGCAGAGTGAGAGTACTCAATTACTTTTTGATCAAAATTTCGGATGGCATCCAGCGCTACTTGAGGTGTTTCGATGTCTGGCTGTCCAATGTTTAAGTGGTAAACAACTTTTCCTGCTTTCTTAGCTTTCTCGGCATACGGTACTAATTTACGTATGGGGGAAGCAGGCATGTCAACGGCTTTCTGCGAAATTTTTGGCATTTTAATTTATGTTTTTAATAGACAAATGTAAGTAATTCTAGCTTATTGGGATGATTTATTCGCGGTGAAACGCATCAAGTAGATGGTGACAGCGAAATACATGAAGTCTAGAAAACCATTCTCATAATCCTGTACCAAAAAACTACCAAAGAACAGGACAAGAAACAAGACCAAGCTTAGCCGAAAACCAAGGGTGCTGAAACGCTGTTTGGAATCAGTTCGAAATTCTTGACTTACCAGTGCTGTCAAAAAGGAAACAGGGATTGCTATTTCCAACAGGACAATGATCAAGAAACTGAGATTCAGTCCATACGGAATGGTATGGAGAAAGGTGTTTTGAAACTTTTCAAAGAACCATTGTGGCGGTATGTTGCCATTCAATTTGTGGTATGCTGCGACTGAACCGAGTAGGGTATATAGTAAGTAAATACAAATGCGTTCGAACATGTGGTTTTTGTATAGACTTCAAATATACGAACAAAAAAAGTTTGCTTACTATTGCGTATGATTCCTCAGTTTCATGTTATGAAGGACGTTTTGATCATTTGTTGCCTATGGTGTTTCTTGTCGTGTTCCGAAAATGGAACGCAAAAAGATCCAAAGCCAGATCAACCGGTTGTGACATATCAGAAAACAGCTGGTGAAAAGGAAAAACAAGGTTCTTCTCCGATCCGTGTTTACAAGGGCGACACACTCGTTCCAGTCGATTTTTTCAACAAGGACATTTATTGGGAATTGAAATACGCCACTGCTGATAATTTCATGGGGAAGGTCTTGTACGACACCATGCAGGTTCTTTACGTTCAACAAAACGTGGCGAAAAAATTAGCTAAATGTCAGAAAGTACTGACACAGAAACGACCTGGTGCGCATTTATTGGTCTATGATGGACTGCGACCGCTCAGTGTACAGTGGGAGATGTGGAATGCTTTAGATACCATTCCGGTAGGAGAGCGCGTGAAGTTTGTAAGTAATCCGAGTAATGGCAGTGTACACAATTATGGTGCAGCACTTGATATAACCATATGTGATGCAAATCGAAAGCCTTTCGATATGGGCGCGAATTACGATGACCTGCGCAAGATCGCATACCCGAGTTTAGAAGCGCAATTCCTGGCCAGTGGCGAATTGACCCAAGGACAGGTAGATAATCGTCGTTTGTTACGCGCTGTTCTTGCTTCACAAGGATTTCGCAATATTCCAACAGAGTGGTGGCACTTCAATGAATACAGCCGAACGGTAGTGAAAGAAAAATACCAACTGGTAACGGAAGAAATTAAATAATTACTACTAATTTAGTAGGAAATAATTTCAAATGATTCCAAAACGCTCGAAATACGCCATTCAAGCATTGAAAAGTCTGGCATTGATTTACCGTGACAAGGGGAGTATGTCCATCAAACAATTAGCTGAACAAGAGCGAATTCCCTATAAATTTCTGGAGGCTATCATGCTTCAGTTGCGCAATGAAGGACTTGTAGGCAGTAAGATGGGACCTAAGGGCGGTTATTTTTTGATCAAGCATCCGGATGAGATCGTTCTAAGTACAATAATTCGTTTGACCGGCGGTCCGATTGCACTCTTGCCTTGTGTTAGTCTGAATTTTTACGAACCTTGCACCGATTGTCAGCACGAAGATGAGTGTGGTTTGCATGCGGTTATGCTGGATGTTCGAGAGGCTTCTATACATATTTTATCAAAAACCAGTTTGGCAGATTTGATCCTGCGAGAAAAAAAGTTGCTGCGTAAGAAAATGGAAAAGTAGCGTATCTGCTGCTTTTTTTGATCTTATATCCTATTTAATAGATAGGAGAACAAGAAAATAATTTGTGCTTTTCTTGTCAGACAGAAATTTGCCTCTTTACTTTGCGCCATCAAAAACAAAACAATGAGAACTACAGCTAATCAATTTATGTGTTTCAACATGTGCATGCACACACGAATGTGCGGAAGGGTGGACGTATAGTTACGAGTTATATAAACAGTTACACGAACCCTTCTTCAGTTTTGGAGAGGGGTTTTTTAATTCTAAGAAAAAATGAAAAAAGTATATATCAATGAAAATGGTCCGTTAGTATCTGCTGCGATCTATGGATTTTACAGATGGGGACAAAAAGAATTAGCTGACAAAGCTTTATTCAATGACACAGTAAATTACGTGTTGGATTTAGGGATCAATGGTGTGCAAATAGATTCACCTTATAAATCGGAAGTTGCTCAGAACTTAGGTGCTTTCTTGCAAACAAGTGAACACAGAAGAGATGGATTGGTGATCAGTGCTAAGGTAGGATTACATCCTTTTGAAGGCGGAGGACGAGAAGGGTTTTATCCGGATCTCCGACCTACAAGTATCCAAAAACAAGTTGAAAGTATTCTCACGAATCTGAAAACGGATTATTTGGACATCGTCATCTTGGAGCAAGTAGATTATTTGCATCAGTTTGAACAAACAGCTTCGGCTTTATTGAAATTGCAACGCGCAGGAAAAGTAAAGCATTTCGGTGTTTCCGGATTCAATGTCTTCCAACAACGCCTACTGTCTCAATCCCTGAGTCAGCCGATCATCGCGAATCAATTGGATTTTAATCTATTGGAAGTTTCGGCTTTGAAAGACGGACGTATAGACTTTATCAAAGAACAGTACAGTAGTCCGATCGCTAGTTCGCCTTTGGCCAATGGACGAATCTTCCAAGGTCAAGATGATCAGGCAATTCGCCTACGTCGTGCACTGATCGAAGTTGGTCGCAAATACGATGCAAATGTGGAACAAACGGCTGTGGCCTGGTTGCAGAAATTAGGTGCGCTTCCATTGATCGGAACCTTGGAGAAACACCGTATTCAAAATGCGGCAACAGCATCGAATATCGAATTGACACACGAGGATTGGTATTATTTATTACAACAAGCGAGTTAGTCATGCAATCATTCAGACACGAACAAGAATTAGCGATTGATTCCCGCCAGGCACTGGTTGAAAAGGACGTGCTGGAATTAGCTAAAAAGATCGCCGATTTCAAGGAAGGAGTGATCTCCGAAGATCAGTTTCGTTCGCTGCGTTTGGCGAGAGGCGTATACGGTCAACGACAACAGGGAGTTCAAATGGTGCGAATCAAGTTGCCTTTTGGACAGGTGCAAACCCGACAGTTGCGTCGCATTGCGGATATCGCAGATCGATACAGTGATGGCTTGGTACACTTAACAACACGTCAAGATGTACAGATCTACCATGTTTCACTCGACGATACTCCTCAGTTGTGGGAAGAATTGGAACGGGATGAGATCACTTTACGTGAAGCTTGTGGGAATACGGTTCGCAACATCACAGCGAGTGCTGCTGCAGGTGTCGCTGCAGAGGAAGCTTTTGACGTCACTCCTTATGCTGATGCTTTGTTCCGTTATTTCTTGCGCAAACCCTTTGCTCAGGAATTGGGACGAAAGATCAAAATGGCGTTCAGCGCCACAGAAGCTGATGACGCTTTGACTTACATTCACGACTTCGGATTTATTCCGCGGGTTCGCGATGGAAAACGAGGATTCAAAGTGTTGATCGGCGGGGGATTGGGAGCTCAGCCTTTCTTTGGTCAGGTGGCTTACGAATTCCTGGCAGCGGAGGAAATTATACCGTTTGTAGAAGCAGCGATCCGCGTATTTGATCGACAAGGAGAACGTTCGAACCGCAACAAAGCCCGTTTGAAATATTTGTTGGCCAAGATCGGTGTCGAAGCGTTTCTGGAATTGGTTGAGGCAGAAAAACAGGCGGTTCAATTCGATCCAGTGTTCTTGGAGACCATTGTGGATTCGGAATATCCGGCGGCGAAAGCTGCTTTCAATCAGGAGCTATACCTGAAATCGATCGCTCCAGCAAATGCAGATTTTGCAAATTGGGTTCGCTTAAACGTAAGGGAACAGAAACAGGCAGGGTGGTTGCAGGTAGGAGTAAAGATCCCGCTTGGGAATTTGCAAACCGATGAAATTCGACAGTTGGCTTCCTTGTTTGATCGACTGCGCATTTCAGATATCCGTTTAACGATACAACAAGGTGTTCTTTTACGCTTTGTGGATCCTTCGTTCCTTAAAGAACTATACGAGGGATTGAAAGAGATCGGTTTTGCAGATGCAGGCGTTAATTCCCCCGCGACGTTACCGCTTGTCCGGGAACCGAGACTTGTAATCTGGCCATCTCGAATAGCACCCATGTAGCATTGGCCATTGAATCATTCATACAATCGGAATATCCGGAATTGATTGAAAATTCGGAGATCCGCGTAAAGATCAGCGGTTGTATGAATGCATGTGGACAGCACGGGATCGCGACAATTGGATTGCATGGAAGTTCCCAAAAGGTGAACGGTCTCACAGCGCCTGCTTTACAACTACTGTTGGGTGGTGGAACAAATCGAAATGGTACCGGAAGGATCGGTGAAAAGGTGATCAAATTCCCTTCAAAAAGGGTGTTGACCATTTTAAGAGCTTTGTTAGATGATTACTTGGAAAATGCTGATGGAGAGTTGTTTAACGAGTATTATGATCGTCAAGGCAACAAGTATTTCTACGACCTTTTAAAGCCTTTGGCCGATACACAAGAAATGCAGGATGGTGAGTTTGTTGATTGGGGTTCTGAAGCACGATTTCAAACTGCGATCGGAGTGGGCGAATGTGCCGGCGTGGTGATCGATCTGGTAGCGACGCTTTTCTACGATGTGGAAGAGAAATTGGAAAAAGCAGCGATTGCTATTTCCGAAAAAGCGTGGGCTGATGCGATCTACCACAGTTACAGTGCAGGAGTGATTGCTGCTAAAGCGTACTTGCTGAAGCAGAACATCCGATGCAACACCCATCAAGGGATCATCAACGATTTCGATGCGCAGGAATCCGTTTGGCAAAGTCTGGGAGTAGGAAGTTTCTCTTCGTTGATCCTTCAGATAAAGTCGGAACCTGCAACAGACACATTTTCAATTAACTATTTACGACAAATTAATGCCTTTGTTGAAGAGGTAAAAGAAGTAATCAAACAGCAATCATGAAAACAATTCATCCAAAAATAGTATTGGTTGGTGCCGGACCTGGCGATCCGGAATTACTAACTGTAAAGGGATTAAAAGCCTTGAAAGAAGCCCGTGTAATTGTCTACGATGCCTTGGTAGATCCACGTTTATTGCAAGAAGCACCACAAGCGCAACATGTATTTGTTGGGAAGCGAAAAGGCATCAAAGCACTGGAACAGCATGAGATCAATGCTTTATTGGTTCAAAAATCCTTGGTTTACGGAAACGTTGTGCGGTTAAAGGGTGGTGACTCCTTCGTCTTCGGTCGTGGTTGGGAAGAACTCGAATATGCAGCTCAACGCGGCGTAGACGTGGAAGTTGTTCCGGGGATTTCCAGTTCGATAAGCGTGCCGGCCTTGGCAGGTGTTCCTGTAACGCATCGTCAGTTGGCAACTGGGTTTCATGTACTTACCGGAACCTTGTCAGACGGTTCATTCAATACAGACATTGCGCAAGCAGCCACTTTGAATTCAACGTTGGTGGTGCTAATGGGTTTGAATCAAGTGGACAAGATCGTAGCTGCATATAAGGCTGCAGGTAAACACGACCAAGCAATCGCGATCATTTCAAGAGGAAGTTGGGAGGAACAAACCAAGATCGTGGGAGAGATCCATTCGATCGAAGCCTTGGTAAGCAAACACAAACCTCAGGCTCCTGCCATTGTCGTGATCGGAGAGGTAGTCCGTTTGGAGGATGCACTGATCCGAAAACAAGTAGAAAAAGCAATTCTTAATTGACATGAAGAGAATTGTCGTTTTCTTGAGTTGTGTGCTCATTTTTTCTTTTACGCATGCACAATTGTCTACTGAGAATTGGCTAGCGACTCAGTTTGGAGTTCAATTGAAGAAGTATATGATCCAAGCTGATTTTGGTTATCGCTTTCAAGATTTCAGATTGTCACATGCACGACAATCGTTGGGTCGGGTTGCATTTTTAAGAAAAACCAATGATATGGCTTACGGTGCTGGTTTTGCTTCTTTTCAGCATATCCGATCGAATTCGGGGTTTGTAAATGAAAACCGACCCTTTGTTCAAGCTGAATTCAGAAAGCAAAATACTGGTGTTTCAATTCAGACAAGGTTCAGACATGAATTCCGTTTTTTTGAAAATGAAGCTTTGAGGCAGCGTTCACGAATTAAGTTGGATTTTCGATTTGGTAAAGGTCGTTTGCAGCTTCTTACAGCACAAGAGTTATTTGTGACACATGCGAAAGATCATTTGTTTGAAGCAAGAACACAACTTGGATTTGCCGTCAATTTACCCGGTGAACAGCAAATACAGACTTTCTATCAGCTGAATTATAATTCATTGAATGAGCAGCATTTGATTCATGTACTAGGACTTTATTACAACAAACGAATTGCATTACAAGATGATCAACAATAATCCACTGTTCCCTGTTTTCCTGAAGGCAAATGAACTGAAGTTCTTATTGGTTGGTGGAGGGGCAGTAGCGCTTGAAAAATTGCAAGCGCTATTGTCCAATTCCCCTTTGGTGGAAGTAACTGTAGTTGCGGAGACATTTTCTGCGGAGGTACTTGCTTTTGCTGAGACGCGACCCAATATTACCTTGATCGATGAATCCTTCCATGAGCGCCATTTGGACGACTGCGATTTGGTAATCGTGGCGGTGAACAATTTACAAACAGCTTCAGAG
>CAYLJB010000034.1:4935-24160 GCA_964383785.1 uncultured Fluviicola sp. | reverse complement strand
ACATTGTGATCACAGGTGGAGAACCTGCCATGTATGATCTTAACCCCTTGGTGAATTCCTTGAAAGAAAACGGTTATTATGTTGCTATTGAAACATCTGGAGCACATCCGTTACAAGGACAAGTGGATTGGTATACCTTCTCTCCGAAAAAATTCAAGGAACCTGTTGAAGAAGCTTATTCCAAGGCGAGTGAATTGAAAGTGGTGATCTACCATATGAGCGATTTTGACTGGGCATTGGATCACGCACAAAAAGTACATTCCGATTGTTTATTGTACATTCAACCGGAATGGTCAAAACAGGAACGATTATTGCCAGACATCATTGCCTTTGTGAAGGAGCATCCCAATTGGAAGCTATCCTTGCAAACGCACAAATACTTAAACATACCTTAGCGATGAAACATTGGTTATTAACTTTATTCGTTGTTTTTCAATTCATTGGTTGTACAACTGCCCAATACACCTATTCCTCCAAGGATAAGAAAGCTATTGAATTATTGAAAAAAGGTCAGGAAGCAGCACGCAGTAGTTATGCAGAAGCAACCACCTATGCATTAAAAGCAATTGCAAAAGATCCAAATTTCTGGGAGGCACACTTGTTCGCTGGGGAAATGTTCGAATATCAAAAAAAGAACAAAGAAGCGATCTATCATTACCGCGAAGCACTTCGCATCAATCCAACGCACAGTCCATCAGGTGGTACATACTTCTATTTAGGTGCATTGGAATATGCAACAAATGATTTCGAGAATGCTAAAAAGGATTTGAATAAATACATTACTTACAAAAACGCCGATCCGAAACAGATCCAGGCCGCACGAGAGATCTTAGAAGCTTGTGACAAAGCGATCGAAGCTTTGAAAAACCCTGAGAAATTCGAGCCTGTTAACTTAGGTCCGGGTGTAAATACCGCTGATCCGGAGTACTTCCCTACTATTACAGTTGATGGAAAAACCTTGTTATTCACACGACGCATTCACGACGATAAAGTCCCTGGACCGATGAAAGAGCAAGAGGATTTTTACGTATCGAATTTGACACAATACAATGCTTGGGGAACTGCAGTCGCAATGCCTGAAAACATCAATACCGTGCGAAACGAAGGAGCACCAACAATTGCTGCTGACGGACGCAGTTTGATCTTTGTTGCCTGTGCCATGGGAGATGTTCAGGATTACGGTCCGGGGCGTGAAGGTGCTGGAAGTTGTGACATGTTCGTCACGAAACGCATGGGAAATAATTGGACCAATCCAACGAATTTGGCTGGAAAAATCAACACAATCAGCTGGGAATCACAACCAAGCTTATCTGCAGATGGAAGAACGATTTACTTTATCCGTCGTGTGAGTGGTCGTGGAATGGAAGCAGACGCCGATGTATTTATGTCGAAACTGCAAGATGACGGAACTTGGGGAGTTGCTACGCGCTTACCGAATACAATCAACACACCTTACCCAGAGGAATCTGTTTTGATCCACCCGGATGGAAAAACCTTGTACTTTGCTTCTCGCGGTCACAAAGGATTTGGTGGTTTGGACCTGTATGTATCTCGCATGGATGCAGCAGGAAATTGGGGACCGGCAGAGAATTTGGGCTATCCGATCAATACGGCAGCAGATGAAAATTCCTTATTGGTGAGTGCAGATGGAGAGATTGCTTTCTTCGCTTCGGATCGTCCGGGAGGTTATGGTAAACTGGACATCTACTATTTCATCATGCCGGAACGCATTCGTCCAACAAAAACCTTGTACTTCGACGGTTTGGTATACGACGTAACAACTCCGAACAAAAAACCGATCCCTGGTAAATTTACCTTGATCGATATTAAAACAGGAAAAGAGATCGTACATTCTGAAGCCGATCCATTGACAGGTGCATTCACTGTTTCATTGCCGATTAACTGCGAATACGTGTTAAACGTCTCTTATCCAGGCTACAACTTCTTCTCGCAGAATTTCAACATGACTGTTCCGGACAATCAGGAAGTGGTGCACATGGATGTACCAATGGTTCCAATCTCATCACCTGGAATTCCTGTTACATTGAAGAATGTATTCTTTGATCTGAGCAAGGCTACCTTGCGTCCGGAATCGTTCATTGAATTGAATAAACTGCGTGATTTCTTGAAGTCCAACCCTACCCTGCGTATTGAAATTGCTGGTCATACCGATACACGTGGCGATGCAGTGGAAAACCAAAAACTTTCTGAAGCGCGTGCTAAATCAGTAATGGATTATTTGATCGCTCAGGGAATTGATGCAAAACGATTGACTTCGAAAGGATATGGTGAAACGAAACCAATCATTACGGATGAAGCCATTGCAAAAATGACAACGGATAAGGAGAAAGAGAAAGCACACCAGGAAAATCGTCGCACCGAATACGTGATCTTGAAATAATATGGCATTTCTTCGCTTAATACGCCCCATCAACTTATTGGTCATCGCATTGACCATGTACAGCGTGCGTATTTACTTTTTGCCTTATCTGGAAAATCAGACTAAATACGGGAATGAAGCCTTGGATTATTTCATTCTTGTATTTTCTACTATCCTGATCGCTGCCGGTGGAAACATCATTAATGATTACTTCGATGTAAAAGCCGACAAGGTGAACAAACCAGAAAAGGTGATCATCGGCAAGTTGATCAAACCACGTTGGGCCATCGTTACCCACTGGTTGTTCAATGCACTCGCTTTTTCGATGGCATGTTACCTCAGTTGGAAGCACGAAACATTTTGGTATGTGTTCATTCATTTATTCAGCATCAACGCCTTGTGGTTCTATTCCATGCAGTTTAAGCGCAAATTCTTCATTGGAAATCTTCTAATCGCCAGCTTGACTGGATTGGTGCCAATTCTGAGCGGCATCTATTTTCTAGACATCACTCACCCCTATTCCAACGACTTGTTCCCAACAGCACAGGAAAGTTGGTTAACGGGAATGAACTTAAAGATCTTCTTCGTATTGTTCTTTACGCTTTTCGCAACAGGACTCAACTTGGTACGTGAGATCATCAAGGATATGGAAGACGTTGAAGGAGACAAGATCTTGCGCGCTAAAACCATTCCAATCGTTTGGGGTATTCAAAAAACGAAATGGCTGGCATTTTCATTGATGATTGTCTTGTTTATCCTGCCTATTCCTTTCATCATGGAGGCTTGGCAGATCTACCACATGGACTTTTTGATCGCATTTTCACCGGCGATTCTCATCATCTTAGGTTGGTTACTAGCCTTGATCCTTCTTTTAAAAGCAAGTGAACGCAAGCATTTCAAGGTGATCAACGGCTTGATAAAGATCATCATGATCATTGGAACCTGTTTCCCGTTTTATTGGTATTTCTATGGTTAAACCAACCTTTTCCTTGATCTTGGGATCAGCATCTCCGCGTCGTCGTGAGCTGTTGTCAGCATTGGGCTACGATTTTACACTTTTAGTAAAAGACACGGATGAATCCTTTGATCCAATCATGCCGGCCGCTGATGTCCCTGCCTTTCTTGCAGAAAAGAAAGCGGAAGCGGTACTTCCCTTCATCGATGGACAAAGCGCCGTATTATGTGCGGACACGGTAGTGATCTTAGACCAACAAATCTTAGGAAAACCCAGTAGTGCTGAAGAAGCAGCAGAAATGCTGGAGCGTTTGAGTGGCAAGGAGCATAAAGTGGTTACTGGTATTTGCCTACAGTCGCATTACGGAAAGTTTGTTCAATCTGATGAAACTATCGTCTTTTTCAAAGAAATCCCTTCAAAGGCGATCAACTATTACATTGAACATTACAAACCATTTGACAAAGCTGGCAGTTACGGTATTCAGGAATGGATCGGTCATCATTTTGTGGAGCGAATTGAAGGAAGTTTTTCAACTGTCATGGGATTGCCAACTCATTGCATCGCCCCGTTGATTGAACAAATGGAGCAAAAAAAACGGGAATCTTAAAGACTCCCGTTCCAATCATTTAAAACTCATCATTGCTTTACGAATGGAGTTACGCGTGTTCCACCTTTTCCGGTCAAGCGAACTAAGTAATATCCTTTCTGCAGATCAGTAATATTCAGATCCATTGCATAAGTGCCGTTTTGTTGTTCCAAAGAACTGTGAGAAACAACACGTCCGTTCATATCTACAATGTCTAAGGAAATTTCATTGCCGAGTTGACCAATGAACTCTACGCGGATCTTATCATTTCCAGGATTCGGAAATACTACAAACTCTTCGTTCGCTGCGTAATCCGGAACATCCAATGCAAATCCAACAGAGAAATCATAGCGATGGTATTTACCAAAGTCACCCGGGAATGCCTCTACGATTGACCCACCTACTTTGCGCACACGGAAATAACCTCCGGTCTCACCTTCGTACTGCTGAGATGCCCAGAAACTGATTCCATCGTGATCTGTATCCTCCACGGTGATCGAATAACAACCAGGAGCTAGATCGAACGTATCTTTATAGTCAGTGTTGTTTGTCAAGGTATTGCGTTGGAAAATGATGTTCCCGGCTGCATCTTGCAATTTCCATGAATTCTCATTGGCCTTGTTGTTGGTCTGGAACCAAACAAAGAACGGTCCGTTGATGTATTCAACTGGCTTGTAAGCAACGTTGCGGTAGTTGTTCGCTGCGTACTCATCCAAATCTGGATAACCACCAACAGCCCAAACTTGTGCATGGAAGCGCTCATCCGGATTTGCTCCCCACCAGAAAGCCTGATCATTGATTGGAACTTCTACGATCTCTTTCTCCAAAAAAGCCAAATTCCCTGTCCATTCGTATTCTACAAACGAACCGTAAGTTACCCAAATTCGAATGTTACACTTCGTTAAAGGTTGTGCTCCGTTATTCTGCAAGATCACTCGCGGATTGGAACAAGTTGGGTTCCATTTGCTGTAATACTCGTAACTGTTCGGATTCAAGATGTCTACAATGGCTGCATCGTGTTGGAAGTTTGGCGATGAATAAGAAACCAAGTCCATTGCCACTACATAATTCCCTCCAGCCTGAGCTTGGTCATTTGCAGGAACGTCTTCAATGTCGTAATCCAACAATACTGTATCTCCAGGCTGAACATACGGGGTTAAGTCGTGATCGTATTCTTTCACCATGTCACCAGGACACCAGCCTTCACGAGCATACGGCCATGTACCACCTTGAGAAATGTTCGGATTCTCACCACAAGCATTCTCTTCCCAGATCTCCCATGTAAAACGCGGAACACCATTCACTAAGATCTGATGATCTTTAGAATCCCATTCACAACAGTTCACTGATCCATTGTGACCATGTCCTGTAAATCGCGTTTTGATCTTGAACATATCGGACGTATCAGACAAAGGAACTGCGACTTCTTGCAACACAACATCATTGTCCATTTCACCGTAGTTGTAACTGCGGAAATTATTCCAAATTGGTTGGATGTCATGTACGTCACGCGCAGGAACTCCCTCAATGAAAGCGAATTTCAAATCGATCAACTCTTGCGTATTGTGAGCGGCTAAATCCACTACACCATGCAGATATTTCTGATAGTCAGTCACATCATAGATCCAAGTAAATCCATTTGGACCTAAGTCGAAACCGATTCCATAAGGCGTAATGTAGCGACCGATCTCAATGTCATTCACAATTTCAAATGGCGAATTGTAATAAGTAATCGTGTCATTAATTAGTTGAAAAACTGGCGCAACACCCATACTGGAGATTACTGCTCCGTTTTCTGCCAATGTATCAATCGAACCGCTTGGAAAGGCAGTCATGGTACTAACTATATGAAACGAGTTCTCAGATGGAGCATACTCAAAAACAACATCTATCGGTGCGAAAACTGCGCTCAAAACAGAATCATTAACGGCAGCACTGTAGGTTCCTTGGATGAATCCAACTTCCGGAATGGCAGTTACCGAAGTAGTTCCGGCAACCGGATACGCTGATGCCTCGATCATATTCACATCAGAACACATTCCCAACCGATCATGAATAGAACGGTCCACCATGGCCATTTCTCCATCAAAGTCATAATACAAAGCCAGGTCCGCATAGTACGGATGAGAAGCCTCTACCTGCTTATCTTTCCAAGCCAAAAGTGTTGCGGCGTCTAAAGCTTCTGTCCAAACTGTAAATTCATCGATCGAACCTTTATACATGTATCCTTGGTTCCAATTGGATCCCAAAATGAACTTATCTACTTTTCCAATAGGTCGGGTCAATCCTGTTCCTGAATGCCAAAGTATTCCATCGCGATAGATGAACATTTGACCGGTAGATGTTTTCTTCACAAATGCCCAATGATGCCACGTTTCAATATCGTTGTTTGTTGCAGCTTTTGAAATACGGTCGTAGCCAGGCCCCTCACCTGCGTCAAAATAGATCGTGTTATCCGACCACGGCATGTGGATATTAAAAATGCGCTGATTCAAGGAATCCACCATTTCTAAGATGGAAGTGTTAGTTGAATAACTTCCGTTACCCTTAGCCCAAAAAGCGATGGTTACGTCGCCACCTAGATCGACATTATTCATGTCAATAGAAGCGAAATTAGATCCGTTACTTGTAAAAACTCCATTACGATTGAAGTAGCCCAAGGTATTTCCACTTGTGGTCAAAGCTGAAACAGACGCCGTGTTCAATCCTAAGCGCGCATCCTCATAAACCAACTCAATGATCAAATTAGATGATCCATCGTAGGCAAAAGGTGTGGAGAAGTGCAATGCCTGCTGGCCACTTGCCAAGTTCATCCATTGATCCGCATATACCGTTGTAAATCCAGTCGTTTCAAAACCGGTTAATGTTGAATTAGTTGTGTGTTTTACACGAATTTGAACACCTTGCAAAGCAGAAATACTATTCAGGAAATTCAAAGTCAAACCTTGCAGATCTCCAGCCATGGTTATTCCTGCTGCAGCCAATTCCGCTTGAGTAACCACCCATTGCAATCTACCTCCATGAGCACCATTGCGCACAAACTCGATCGGTGTGGTAGCAGTTCCTGCAATTGGATTATTGGTTGTTGCCAACGGACTACGTCTGGAAACAGCACTCCAACGCTGATCAAAATACGGGTTTTGCGCATAATTGTAAGTTGCTGGAGACAGAGTATTGATCTTGTAATGTGAACCATCCACGCGAACAGAATCAAACACGCCAGTATGATCAAAAACTCGGGTATAAGTCAAATAATCCCACTCACCGCAATTGTATTGATCCCAGGTTGTTAAAGGACTACATTTCAATTTGTAATACATCAATACTTTCTCAAAACGCATCGTATCCAATTCTTGCGGGAAAGTAAAATTCGCGCGTCTCGTAACGATCGTGTCGAAGGTGTAAGTCTGCACCCAAACCGTATCTTGTTGGGCGTGAACCATCAGCGAACTTGCTGATAAAAGCAGTATTCCTAAAATTCGTTTCATACTAATTGTTTAGCAAATCAAATCTAAGACAATTAATTTAAATCGATTTAGTTTATTTAGTCGGAAACAGGAACTCCTAAACTGTGAAAAATGTAACTGTTAGTACATTTTATAAACAGGAAGGCGCATGAATGTATGTTCTTCAAACAAAGGGCTGCGTTGGTAGATAAAAAATAACTGTTGCCATGCATCTTTAGCAAAGTTCTCATCTGCAGCTCGTTTCGCTTCGAATTCAGCTTTCAACTGTGCATCCTTTCGCAACAGATCGGCGGCATAATCCTCGAAAACGTAAGGAGAGAAATATTCCTTTTGTTGTAAATATCCATCCATGAAATTCCAAGCGAAATAACTATCCTCTGTTGCCGGCTCCAATACACTCACGATAAAATTTCGGAGATCTTGATCGGTGCGGATCAAGATAGACCCGGCTGGCAGAACCAGTGTATCAACTTGTTCTTTGATCCGCATGTTGCGATGTAAGTAATGTCCCTCGTATGGTTTGTTTCCATTTTCGTAATGCGCCACACGCAGCGAAGTCAAAACCAATGTATCGCGTTGAAGCGCCTCAAATTCTACCCCATTTTGCGTTAATCGATCGATCACTTCTGTTGCCTCCAATGAAACTATGTAGGCTCTTGGAATGCGAACTGAATCTTGCGCTTGATGGTAACAATAGTATGGAACCTTGCGTTTCCAAGGTTTTGATCGATCGTAATACAAGCGATTCAGACCAGTCACTTCGCTTGGTTTGTAGGTAGCTTGAAACCCTTTGAATTCAATCGTTTCCCAGCGATCACTTAGTGTATAATTGAACTTGTAGTAATTGTTTTCTTTGGCTTTGGCAATGGCTTTAGTCCGAACCAATTCCAATTCCGCCGCATGCTTTCCGGTCCAGTCGATCAAAAATGTCAAATAATCCAGTGTAGCACGCACGCGATCAGGAAAAGCTTTGAGCATATGCGTTTCTACCGTCACAGCAAGTGTATGAAGTAATGTTCCATAACCTTGCGCATAGCGCGGCAGATCGTTAAAAGCGACCAAACCTGAATCCGGAATTTCCGATTTAGTTTCCACGTACGGTGACCAATCCCATTGCTTTTTTTTCAGGTATTTGTTCATCTCCGGAAAATAGGATGCATCCATCAATTGGCTCAAACCAGCGTCCATACGCTCACGCATGCCGTGGATCAAGGTTAGGGTATATTGGTAATCCGCACCATTCGAAACATGCGTATCTACAAACACATCCGGTTCCAACTCGCGGAACAAACGGATCAAAGCCCAGGAATTCGGCGCGTCCATTTTGATCAAATCGCGGTTGAGATCTAAATTCTGCGCATTTCCTCTAAATCCATATTCCTCTGGCCCATTCTGATTGGCTCGAGATGTTCCGGAACGATTGAACATGCCTCCAACATTATAGGCAGGAACGATGGCGATAAGTGGAAGTTCTTTGGTTGACTTTCCATTTGCCAACCAGTTTTGAACCCACAACAAACAAGCGTTCACACCATCGGGCTCTCCCGGATGAATAGCATTATTGATCAAAATTACCGTGCGCTTTTTGGCTTGTGAAAAGGTAGCAATGGAATCACCCGCCCCGTTGATGAAGCAGACGTACAACGGCTTGTCGGTATCCGATTTCCCTGCAACATAACATTCGATCTCCTCATGATCGGCATCCCATTGTTTATAGATTTGGATCAATTCATCATAGCTGGGTGTTGTGTTTCCGTTAAATTGTCCAAACCCCAGAACAGGAATCATCCATATTAAGCCAAGCCATCTCATACAACAAAAATAATCTGAAAGCGGTACGATGCATCACCATCTAAGCGGAATCCATTAATTTTAGACTTCAATCAAAGATTTATGAGACGCAACTGGATTTTATCGTTTGCAATTATTTCTTTCACATGCATCCTTTTTGGTCAAGAGATCAAATTAGAGGAGATCATGAAAGGAGAAGGATTTACTGGATATTCACCTAGAAATCCTCAATGGACAATCGATGGTCAATACCTTGTTTTTGATTGGAATCCGGAGAACAAACCCGATTTCGTTCCTTATCGCTACGAATTGAGCACCGGAAAGATCGCACCTATTTCCAAACAGGAATTGCCGAATATGGCACCTTGTGGAAATTACTCTACAGTCTACAATGGCATTTTCTACGGAATCGAAGGAGGAAATCTCATCTCATACAATCTCAAAACCAAGAAGAAAGTTGTACTGTTTGCAGCAGCTTCAGGAATACAGACTTTGCAAGTAGCCTCCAAAACTGGACTGGTAAGTTTCATGATGAATGATGATCTGTATGTGTACGATCCCTTTGCAGGTGGCATCAAACAGGTAACAAAAATTGGAAAACGCTCGAGCACAACGAAACCGGCACTAACACCGATGCAACAACAGCAGCGCGAGTTGTTCCCCTATTTTGTAGAACAAGATACCAAACGTGCATTTCAAAAAGATCAACGTGCCAAATACTACACGCCGTGTATCATTCAAAAGGAAGAGAATGAAAGCATCTTCTCCATTACCCTTTCTGCTTCCGGAGATTATGCAATAGTTGTTTTACAGAAACAAGCAGAAACACCTCCAACTGTTTACGGCAATTTCGTGACAGAAAACGGTGTTACCAAAAGCGAAAATGCACGTCCGAAAGTCGGAAACGAAGAGCCCACATGTCGACTGGGCATCTTGGATCTGATCAGCGATTCCTTGTATTTTGTCAATTTCGACGAATTGCCGGATATTCGAAAGATTCCGGCGTATTTCAAGGAATACGGTCGCACGGAAACGAGTTTCGAACAAAACCGCCCACTTGCCATACCAGCTGTTGTTCCGCATGACAGAACGGGAAATGCACTTGTAGATCTGCGCACTTACGACAATAAAGATCGTTGGATCGTTCAGTTAGATCTCATGACCGGAAAGTTCGTTTTGGTGGACCATCAATACGACGAAGCGTGGATTGCCGGACCGGGCATTACGGAATGGGATGATTCACCGGGCGTTTTGGGTTGGTTAGACGATAAAACGTGTTATTTCCAGAGTGAAGAAAGTGGCTATTCACATCTTTACTCCTATTCTTTTGAGACCAAGCAACGTAAGGCATTGACCAATGGAAATTGGGAAGTTCAGGAATTGCAATTATCCAGAGACCGCAAATCCTTCTACCTAATTGCCAACAAAGTTCACCCCGGAGTGAAAAACGGGTATCGTTTGGAAATTGTAACGGGGAAACTCACCTCACTTTTCGTGGGTAATTTCGGCATTGAATGGTCTTTGTCACCAGACGAGAAAACGTGGGCCCTACGCTACTCTACTCCTTTAGAACCGTGGGAATTGTATGTCGCTGCAAACACAGAATTTGCCAAAAAGAACCGAGTTACATTCAGTTCTTCAAAAGAATACAAAGCACTCAAACTTGTTGCCCCTGAGATCGTTCAGATCCCAACCAGAGATGGTAAAGTGGCTTATGGACGTGTTTACCGACCAGTCTACCCGAATGGAAAAGCTGTGTTTTTTGTTCACGGAGCGGGTTATTTACAAAATGCGCATCACTATTGGAGTCATTACCACAGAGAAATGCTGTTCCACCAAAAATTGATCGCGGAAGGTTATACGGTTTTAGACCTGGATTACCGTGCTAGTGAAGGATATGGTAGAGACTGGAGGACAGGGATCTATCGAAACATGGGAGGAAAGGATCTGGAAGATTACTTGGATGCAAAAGATTGGATAGTTAACAAATATGGTATCGACCCTAACAAGATTGGTATTTATGGTGGTTCTTACGGTGGTTTTATCACTTTGATGGGATTACTAAAAACTCCGGATGCCTTTGCGTGTGGCGCAGCCTTGCGTTCTGTAACTGATTGGGCACATTACAACCACGAGTACACAAGTAACATTCTGAACTACCCAGGAACTGATACCTTGGCTTACCGTCGTAGTAGTCCGATTTATTTTGCTGAAGGACTAAAAAAACCGCTTTTGATGTTACATGGAGTTGTTGACGACAACGTTCAGTTTCAGGATATCGTTCGTTTGAATCAGCGCTTTATCGAATTGGGAAAAACGACCTTCAACTTATCTATATACCCAACGGAAGCACATGGATTTCAGTACACACCGGCTTGGGTAGATGAATACCGACGCATTTACGAATTATTCAAAACGAACCTATAAACACCCCGGTTATGATCGTTGTAGAATTAAAGACCAAGGAAGAAATGTTGGCACACCTGGATGTGATGCAAGAATTGTATCCCAATCTGACCACTGATTATTACAATCAATTATTGGATAAGATGCTCGGCAACAATTACGGACAAATTGCAGTCATGCAAAATGATGAGTGTATTGCTATAAGTGGTTATTGGTTAGGAACGAAAATGTGGTGTGGGCCCTATTTGGAACTGGACAATGTCGTTGTGAAAGCCAGTGCTCGTGGAACAGGAGCAGGGAAATTGATGCAAGAATATCTAGAACAAAAAGCACAGGATCTCGGATGTCACATCATGGTGTTAGATGCCTACAGCAACAATTTCAAAGCGCATCGTTTTTACTACAATCAAGGCTATGCACCAAGAGGCTTTCATTTCATTAAGATCCTAGAAGAAGAAAAGCTAACTTAGAATTGGCTAAATCGTTTTATTCAATAGAAATTAAGAAATTCTCAATGATAAGCCCAAAATATTCATTCTCAGGAGTCTAGTTTGTCGCAAAAGTTATATTTAAAAACGGACTAAACTTCTAACACATGAAACGACTGCTATTTTTATTAATTGTCCTTCCTGTAATTTGTAGTTTCCAATTGGAATCTCAGATGACCTACACCAAGATTGTTATTGAACAATCTGTTGGTCCGGACCAGGAAATTTCGATAACGGAACATTTTAAACAGACAACTGGTATTAGAACCTGTCGCATGGACAGATATACGCATGTCTTCTTAGCAATTTACGATCCAAGTCAAATCCAGGAAGCTTCTTTTATCAATTGGTTCACCAACAATGGATACACTGTTTCTTGTTTCTATACAGACGACTACAAAGAAGGTGAAATGGTATCAATATCAATCTCAAATTGTAAATAATATGAAAACATCCTTACTACTCGGAATAGTGTTGTTTACAATTTCATTCACAACATTTTCACAAGCAGATCTTTGTGCGAATGCCACATTGCCTGCAAATACATTACCGGTGAATGCTGCTTGTGTAAATACAGCATACACTGTTCCTTCCACGTTTGCGGATAATTTCGTTTCAGAACCAAGTTGTGGTACGAACTTCGTAGACGGCTTCTTTAGTTTTGTCGCAACTTCAACGTCTACGGTTGTAACCATAACGGATGCGACTATCGCTGGAGCAAACCCGGGATTAATGGTGCTTTCTGGTGCATGCGGCGGTCCATTAACGGAATTGGCATGTTCCGAAACTGGAAACGGAAATAACGAAACAGTAACAGTTCCAACAACTATTGGCCAAACCTATTTGATCGTTATTTTCTCTATAAATAATGCGGGAACTGGAGCTCCAGCTGGAAACACAACCGGAAATATTTGCGTATACAACGCTCCTGTTGGTTCCACATGTGGCTCAGCTCAAAACCTTCCATTGAACACCTCTCTTTGTAATACAAATTCATATGCTGGAAGTTTTCCGGATGGAGGAACTGCACCCGGGAACCCGTGTAACGCCTCTTACAACGATGGTGAGTATTGGTATAGTGTTGTTGGCACAGGACAAGCATTGAACATTGCTCTTTCAGGTTTGACAGCCACGTATTCGGGTATTTTCGTTTTGGATGCCTGTCCCGGAACTGCTAACTGTATTGCCAATGCCGTCGCAGGAGCCTCAACGGCCAATTATTCCGTAAACACCCCTATACTTACGAATGGAGTGACCTATTACATTGTTGTTGCGAATTGGTCCGCACCTTATTCTACCAACTTTTGTATTCAAGCCACGGTCACCACCCCACCTATTGTTGCACCCGATTGTAGCAGCTACGTAAATGTTTGTAGTAACCTCGGTTTTCAAATCGACCCGAATGGATTTGGTTTGGTTAATGAAATTCCTGCCTCAGGAAGTTTTGGAAACCCTCTCTATGATGGATTTTTTGGTCCTTTCAATCCATGGGGAAGTTTAAACGATGGTTGTTTACAAATCGGTGAGTCCAATTCTACTTGGATGGTTATCAACGTTAGTGGCTCAGGAAATCTGGAATTCTCATTCGGTGCAGGCGGTGCTCAAGCTGGATTTTACGATTGGATCATGTATCCATATACCGGACCTGCTACATGTGCCGCAATTTCAGGAAACACGCTTGCACCCGTACGTTGTAACTGGAACGCTTCCTCAACCGGAGGAACTGGATTAGCCTCAGTTATACCTGCAGGAGGAAACGCAGGAAACTATGAACCACCATTGGCTGTAACTGCCGGTCAACAATACATCATTTGTTTCTCGAACTACAGTTCATCGTCCACAAATGTTCCACTTCAATTCGGAGGAACCGCAACAGTAAGCTGTACACCTCTTGGCTTGTCCTTGTATGATATGGAATACGAAGAGAATTGTGAAGAAGGCTACATTGATCTTCATTGGAAAGCTCCGAAAGCAACAAATGAGACCTTGCATTTTACAATTCAAGTTTCTGAAGACACAAAAGAATGGACCAATATTACTTCATTGAACGCTCCTTCGAGTGAAACGGAATCAACGAATTACTACTCTAGTCGTGTTCCTTTAAATCCGGGTAAAACAACCTATTGTAGAGTTGTTGAAACAAATGATCAAGGCGTTCACTCTTCCTCCATTCAGAGTATATTCTGCAAGGAATCGATCAAGTTGTTTTCATTGGTTCCGAATCCTTCCAGTGATTACACCTCTTTGATCTATATGAGTAAATCTTCTGGAACAATGACTATCTTGGATGGATCAGGACGCGTGATCAAAGTAATCGATCTGCCTGATACTGAAGGAAAGATCATCGCATTACCTTTAGACATTTCACAATTTGACAAGGGCAGCTACATTTTCCAAGTGAATACCCAAGAAAAGCATGTAGCAATCAAATTTGTGAAACAATAATTTAGAGTGAACTGCATAAATTGAATTATGAATGGTAAGAGAAATGCCGGACATTTGTGTTAAATTGGCAACGCTAAAACTATTAACATGAAAAAACATCTCCTGGCATTTCTCTTATTTCCTACATTGGTATTTGCCCAAGAAAAAAGCGGCTCATGTGCACACGTAAAAGCGCATGCCAGTAGTCAACTAAAAAGCAACACGTTTTCAGAACTTCAAATAGCTGAAACAGAACGTTATGACGTTCACTACTATTTCTTGGATCTGAACATGACAAACACGACTACTACGTTATCCGGTTCTGGTGAAATTCATGCGCATGCTCGGGTTGTTATGGATTCAGCTTTGTTTGAATTCTATCCAACATTTACAATTAGTCAAATTTCTGTCGACGGAACTCCGGTGGCTTACAACAGAACGAATAGCGCTGTTAAAGTACCTGTCACTAAAAATGCCGGTGAGAATTTCGTGATCCGTGTGGAATATAATGGAACTCCTCCAACCGCTGCAACGAACCCACTTGGCGGTGGCGGGATGACAAATGCATCTTCACCTTCCTGGGGAAATCAAGTAACATGGTCACTTTCAGAGCCGTTTTCGGCATACGAATGGTTTCCTGTTAAACAACACTTGAACGACAAGGCAGATAGTTGTGCTGTCTGGCTTACGGTTCCAACGGCATGTAAAGGCGGTTCAAACGGAGTCTTGGAGCAGGTAACTGATCTTGGAAATGGAACTCACCGATTCGAATGGAAACACCGCCATCCTATTGCGTATTATTTGATCTCAGTAGCTGTTGCACAATATGTAGAATATAACGTAACCGCAAACCCTGTTGGTTCCGGACCTGTTTTGATCCAAAATTTCATCTACAACAACCCAAATACTTTACCGAATTTCCAGGCCGACATTAACGAAACAGCGGATTTCTTAGAACTTTTCGCGGAGTTGTATGGTCCTTACCCATTTGCCGATGAGAAATACGGTCACTGCATGGCTCCAATCAGCGGTGGTATGGAACACCAAACAATGACCACACAAGGTTTCTTTAATAATACACTGACTGCACACGAATTGGCTCATCAATGGTTTGGAGACAATGTCACTTGTCGTTCTTGGGCTGATATCTGGATAAATGAAGGCTTTGCCTCATACTCAGAATATCTGATGTTGGCCGATCTGTATCCAGGGCAGCAAGTGAGTGATATGCTTGACAGACACAACAACATCATGTCGCAAATTGGAGGAAGTGTTTGGGTAGAAGATTCTTTGAACGACGGACGCATTTTTTCGAGCCGTTTATCCTATGATAAAGGTGCAGCGATCATTCATACCTTGCGCTTCCAGATGAACAATGACTCTCTGTTCTTTGCTACTTTAAAAGAATTCCAGCAATTGTATGCAGACTCAACTGCATTGGGTATCGATTTCCAAGCAGTTGCCGAGAATGTAACTAGTATGGATTTCACCAATTTCATGCAAGAATGGTATTTCGGTGAAGGCTTCCCAACTTATTCTGTTCGTTGGAACGACTTGGGAGCAGATTTGATCATCGAGATCAATCACACAACTTCCAAGCCTTCCGTCACACCAACATTCACGAATGATCTGGAATTGCGTTTTGACCGTGCAGGTGTTGCTGACACGAACTACCGTTTTGCGATTACAGGAAATACAAACGTGTTCATCATACCTAATCCGGGTAACATCAACAACATCATTGGGATCGATCCAAATAACTGGATCATCAATGCTGGGGGTGGTATTGTGAAAGACCCGAACTTCACCGCTGGAATCTCTGATGTCAAAGCTGAAGAAGTGACTATCTATCCGAATCCAAGTAACGGAATCTTTACATTGAATTGCGATTTCAAAAATGCAGAGTTGATCGTGATCGATACTAAAGGAACGCCGATAGTGAAACGCACAATTACCAATCAAGCAACTCTTGACCTTTCAGAATTTTCAAGTGGTACTTATTTAGTGCAAGTTAAAGATCTTGAAACCGGAAAGATTTTAAGAAGATTGGTGAAAAAACAATAGTGACATCAATCACAGGAAAAAGCCGGCTAAATGCCGGCTTTTTTCGTTAATGAATCGTTAAGGATCAGAAATACTAATCCAGATCATGTTTTAAAAAGGTCTCATGGTGTACATTTGTACCTATGAGACTGCTCATTGCGCATACCTTGCTTTTAACTCTTCTTTGGGGAGTTATGCAGCAATTTGGCAATCTTCCACATCAACTTTCCCATTTAAAGTCGGCTCAACCAAGCAACACAACCTGTTCAAAAGTAGCGCAGAATAAACCATGTGGAAAATGCTGTTCTGAGCGTAAAAAGGAAAAACTGCCTTGTGAACGACCTTGCAAATTGAAGCAGCATCAAACAATTACTTTTCTAGTAAGTGATTGGGTGACACCGATTACATTGGCGTTGCCGGATGTCCAATCAGAAAAATCATTTCCGAATAACGAAGGTTTAACACAAAGTATCACGAAGGAGAATTGGAAGCCACCACAATTGCTACAACCTACAACCATCTGATCAAGAATTTATACAATATAAAAAAAAAGAAAATATGAAAATGATTGCATTGATCGCTTTGACGATCTCATTAGGAACCGCAGCTTACGCGCAAGACGCTTTGAAGAATTGGAAAGAAATGAAGGATTTCCACCAAGTGATGTCTCAAACGTTCCACCCAAGTGAAGAGGGAAATTTACAACCTATCAAAACACGCATCGGCGAAATGGTGCAAAAAGCGGAAGCTTTGAAAGCATCGAAAGTTCCTGCTGAATTGGACAATAAGAAAGTGCGCAAGCATATCAATAAATTGGTAGTTGACAGTAAAAAACTACAAGCAAAGATTGCTGCTGGAGCGAGTGATGAAGAGATCACAAAAGCGCTTTCTGCCTTGCATGATGTGTTCCATAAGATTGTCGGACTTTGCTCTGAAACAGAGGATCACGGACATGAAGGTCACGAAGGCCACGAACACAGTGAAGGAGGTCACAAACACTAAAAACAAGAAGAGCTGCCAAATGGCAGCTCTTTTTTTATGTTCCGCTTACTAAATATGTATGCAATACAGTCAAGGGTTCTGATGGTTCCCAACTGATCTTTTTCGTTGAATTGGAAATTTTCTTGAAATAACTCAAAACCGACTGATGCGCTTCTTTACCTAAAGGATTGTGTTGATTTTTCTTCAAGATCCGTTGCGTCGACTGAACCGTTGTCTTAAGCAAAGTAGATCGTTCTCTGCGCAACAAAATGCGGATATAGAGTAATCTCGAAAAGATCGCTACCAGATAATTGTCTGTATAGATCAATTGATTCAAGAGTTGAAGAGCTTTTTTATCCTCTCCGAGACGTTCTTGTAACAAGGCCAGTAAGAATTGCTTCAAGATCACCGAGTCGCCCTGGAAGTAAATATTACTTTCCTTCAGCATATTTTGAGCAATCGCCAATTCTCCTTTCAATATCAAGAACAGGATCTTGTAGAAAAGCACATTATTATTGATTATCGAATACCCAACGAATTCATCCACGACATTATCCGACAAGTCCATCAAATATTCCAAATCCTTTCCGGAAAAGAAATGCAACCTCAGTTCCAGAAACTTGATCTTTCTTTGTAAATCCCAATATGCTTTGTCTTTTTCCTTCACGGTCAACATTGCATCGTTAGCCAATTCTAAATATTCGTTCAGCAGTGAGTTGTTGTAATTAAACTTCGCCAAAGACAGAAAAAGCGACGCACGAAAAACGGAATGATTGATTCGTGACAAGCAGTCCTTAATCGCATCACACAGTTGTTCCTTTTTATGAGCAAGAAGCACATTTTGTTCTAGGTAAATATTGGACGAATTGTAATAGTAATCAACCAATTTAGACTGGTAATCCAAATTGAGCGATTCCAGTAATTCTTCGTTCAAACGGAGTGCCTCTTCCAGATCCTTTTCATTTTGAGAGGCATAGCTCATACGCAATTTCCCGTTCAATCCGCGTATTTGAGAAGTGCGGTCGCTAGACTTCTTCCCTTCCTGATACACTTTATTGTAGTAATGCTGCATCAACAACAAATTGCCGCGCTTTTCTACTGCTCTAGCCAACAACGCACTTTTTTCTGCTGTTTCTTTGTGCAAATACGAATCAATGATCACCGATTCAAAATGCGAGGCAACGAACATGGAGATACGACGGAATTTCAGGTCATTGTCCGGTGAGTTCGGCCAAAAATATTCAATTCGCTCGCGTAATTTCACCAAAAGCTCCTCCGAATCCTCTACCGGTTTTTCAAGCATGTATGACAATATGCGATAGCGCTTATCCTGATGCACTGCGCAAAGAATTTTAAGTTCGTTGATTTGTGTTGCATTCAATTCGTTATATAAGTGCAACAATTTAATTCCTACCATCTCTGTACAATTTTTCGATATATGAATAGAATTCAGGAAATGACTTATTTACGGCGTTAGCCTGCTCAATAGTTGTTTCTACTTCTGCAAAAAGTCCCAAAATAGCTGCTCCCATAGCAATTCGGTGATCTCCATGTGCCAAGATCGGTTCTGAAGCTTGTACTTTATCTATTCCGTGTATCACCATTTCATCACCATTAAGTGCTACTTGCACTCCAAATTTCGCCCACTCTGATTGGATCGTCAACGCACGATTACTTTCTTTGTCGTACAGTCGATGAACACCT
>CAYLJB010000034.1:0-4925 GCA_964383785.1 uncultured Fluviicola sp. | reverse complement strand
CAAGAACATCATGGAATACCTGTCACCGGATGGATTCGGGCTAGAGCCGATGACGGTGGAGAAGTTCTGGGATCTGTCCGACAAGTTCCGCTCCCCCCACCTCTGGGACGGGCGCACGCACGCCTTTGATCCGCGTTTCTCCCGTTGCAAACGCTGCTAACACTGCCAAAGGTGGAAATAAATCCGGACAATCGGTGGCATCAAATTCAAATCCTATTCGTTTTTCACTGCGCACGATAAGATCATTTCTTTCCCACCGATATACAGCACCATATTCTTCAATCGCTTTCAAAAACTGAACATCTGCCTGTTTAGAATAACGATTCAGTCCGGTGATCTTTACTGATCCTGAGATCGCAGCTGCAGCGATCAAGAAGGATGCCCCGCTCCAATCACCCTCTACTTGTAATTGCGCCGGTTCAAATGTATACGGACCTGAAAAATGCAATTCATTCCTCTCAAATCTCACATGCACACCAAATTGACGCAACACATCCAGGGTGAGATGGATATAGGGCACAGATACCGGATTCTCACAAACAATGGTCGCATTCGTTAATAAAGGCGAAGCACAATAAGCGATGATCAAGCCACTTAAATACTGCGAACTTTTACTTGCATCTACACGAATCGTTCTGGGCAACAAAGGACCCTTCACCTTTACGGGCAACTTGCCATTCGTTGATTCGAATATCACTCCTAGATCGTGAAACAGATCATCGTATACCGCAAGCGATCGATTCAACAAACTGCCGTGACCTTGCACTGTGATCATCCGCTCGCTATTGGCCAACACCGGAATAAGCATGCGAGTTGCCAAACCAGATTCTCCACAACTGATCACCGTTTCTGACAAATTGATCACCCCACGAGACAAAATGCGGACAGAATCACCGTGAACCAACACTTCACAACCTAACATTCGGGCAATTTCGAGAACGGCCATTTCATCATCGGAATGTCCAAGACCACGGATTTCAGTTCTGTTCGGATTGACAATGGCACAAGCCAATGCGCGTTGTCCGTAACTTTTAGAAGCCGGGGCTTTCAGTGTTCCCTGTATCCACTTATTTACTAATGGTCGTATCGTTTTAATTTCGGATTGCATGACCTAATGAATCTGTTGTTCTACTTTCTGTAAAGAATTTTGAAGGCGGATACTTTCCAAGTGAAGCAATTCCATCATGTGACGAATGAAATCTTCGCTTAGATCCAATGAAGTGCCCAAAAGAACCGCTTTGTCCAACACTTCGTTCCAACGATTATTCTGCAGAACGGTCACTTGATTGTCTTTCTTCAAGCGACCAATTTCCTCGGCAATGTTCATCCTGTTCCGGATCAAGTGGATCAATTGTTCATCGTGTACGTTGATCTGTTTGCGAAGACCATCCAGCTCGATGCTGTATTGAGGTGTATCCAACGAATTTTTCTTCCAAACCAACTGTTCCAAGCCAGCCTTTAACGCAAGCGGCTCGATCTGCTGGTCCTTATCCGTTAAGGCGCTATTTGGATCCAGATGTGTCTCAATAATGGCACCATTGTAATCCAGATCAATACTTGTTTGTAGGACTTCGAACAATCCATCTCGTTTTCCAACAATATGCGAAGGATCACAGATCATTGGAATATCCGGGAACAAACGCTTCATTTCGATCGGGATCTGCCACAAGGGTTCATTTCTGAATCGACTGTTACCGTATTGGGAGAACCCACGATGAATCAAACCCACCTTAGTGATGCCCGCCTTTAAAATGCGCTCTACTGCTCCTACCCATAACTTGAGGTCTGGATTGACCGGATTTTTAATATAAACTGTTGCATCTGTTCCACGCAGCGTATCAGCCAATTGTTGCACACTGAAAGGATTAACCGTCGTTCGTGCTCCGATCCACAACAGATCCACTTCAAAGTTCAACGCATCTTCAACGTGTTTTGCTGTTGCAACCTCGGTGGCGGTCTTTAAACCACTTGCTTTTTTTGCCTGAAGCAACCAAGAAAGTCCTTTTACTCCTGGTCCCTCATAACCTCCCGGATTCGTTCTTGGCTTCCAAATACCTGCGCGGTAATAATCTACCCCTCCAATATCTTTAATTGCTAATGCTGTTTGCACTACTTGCTCTTCAGATTCAGCACTGCACGGCCCAGCAATTACTTGATAATCTTTTCTTTCCATGACTTATTTGTTTGCAGCCTGGTATATTCCCAACACCTTTAATGACACCACTTTTTTCTTCAATGCTTCAAGGGCATTGTCCAATACATTTCTATTTTCAAATTCAAGGTCGAGGTGAAAGATATAACTGGAATCATCACCCGGAATCGGAATACTCTGGATCTTACTCAAATTGATCTGGTATTCTTTCACGATCTCCAACACTTCGTTCAGTGCTCCAACATGGTTACCTGTAATCAAGTTTACGGATGCTTTGTTCGGATGCTCCACATTGTATTTCCCTTTTGTGAGAATGTAGAAACGCGTGTAATTCACTTTTTCATCACATACATTCCCCGTCAAATAATCCAAGTCGTATAATTCCGCAACTGATCTTCCCGCGATCACCGCTGTATGCAAGTCCTTATTTTCTTTCACGATCTTCGCTGATTCTGCAGTGTCCTTGTATTCTGTTACGCGAACATCTTGCAAACCGGAAAGGAAGAATTGACTCTGACCCAGGGCCATAGGATGCGATACGATTTCCTTGATCTCATGGAACTCTGCTCCTTTGTTTGCCAATACGAACAACTCAACAGGTAAATAGGTCTCCCCGATAATGTTCAGTTCATACTGCTCGATCAACTGGTAATTCAACAAAATGGAACCTGCCACTTTGTTCTCGATTGCAATGATTCCATAATCGACCAAGTTTTTTGCTAGCTTTTCACACACTTCACGGAACGAACCACATTCCTGGATCGTCACCTCATTTCCGAAGTATTTCTTAGCCGCTTGGTCGTGGAATGATGCCACCGATCCTTGAATAGCAATTACATTATTTCTCATCTCTTATTCCATTTCAGTTCAATTCACTACTTAATAATTGTGCTTCAGCAATTTGTTTGGTATCCCATGCACTGTTTTGTACCTCACCGATGTGGGATTTTTTCAATAGATACATCACCAATCGAGATTGACCGATTCCACCTCCGATTGTTTGCGGCATTTCTTCGCGTAACAAAGCTTGATGCCATTTCAAGGATACGCGTTCTTCATTTCCACTGATCTTTATTTGTCGCTCTAAAGCCTCCTTATTCACGCGGATACCCATGGATGAGATCTCGATGGCGCGATCCAACACCGTATTCCACAGCAACAAATCCCCATTCAAACCGGCATATCCGGCAGCAGTTTCACTCGTCCAATCATCGTAATCCGGTGCGCGACCGTCATGAGGCTCTCCATGTTGAAGCGCTCCTCCTATCCCAATTAAAAAGACCGCTCCGTATTGTTTACAGATTTCATTTTCACGCTCCTTTGCTGTTAAATGCGGGTATTTCGCATACACATCCTCGGCATGTAAAAAAGTGATCTGTTCCGGTAAGTCGTGGGTAATTCCATATGTTCGTCGGATATCCACTGCTGTCGCATAAATGGATGCGTAGATCGACAAAACTGTTTTCTTTAATTGGTCCAGGTTGCGTTCTTCTTTCGCTATCACTTTTTCCCAGTCCCATTGATCCACATAAACACTGTGCAAGGCACTCAATTCCTCAGAAGTTCGCAAGGCGCGCATGTCCGCATAGATCCCTTCTCCAGGAAGCGCTCCTAAAACGCCCAGTTTTTGTCTTTTCCACTTCGCCAATGAATGAACAATTTCAAACTGACGATTTGGCAAAGCATCGATTGTAAACGACACTGCATGTTCACTTCCATTCAGATCATCATTCACACCCGTTCCTTTTTCCACAAAAAGTGGAGCCTCTACCTTGATCAGGTTTAAGTTCGCCTTCAAATACTGAATGAATCTATCCTTCGTGTCAGTAATTTGTTGTTCTAATTCATATGTTCTCATAACTAAAAAAAATACTTGGTAAAAAAAAAGCCTTCACAACGGAAGGCTTCAGCAAAAAGTGAAAAACTCCCTCCATCAACTATTCATTGAAAAAAAATACTGCCCAACACATTCCATTATGAAATTGATTTTTTAGCATAATTCTTACTAATAGCGTTTTTTACTTTTTGATGCGACAAAGATACGCCAGGGCTGTATTCGAAAGTTGATTTTAGGACAAATTACCTGTTTTTGTTATAGAGACAAATATGTCTTTTTAAATTTTTAAAACAACTGAATATTAATATGTTAACAATTTTAAAATTTAAATATATTTTAGGACAAATTGTATTTTTTTGAATCATTATATAAGTTAAAAACCCTGAACTCCGTTAACGGTGGTATACTTCAAAATGTTCTTTTTGTCCGGATAAATACGCGCAAATGCCGACTGAACCGCCAAGGTTCCTTCGTGGAATCCACATAAGATCAATTTCAATTTGTTCTCGTACGTATTTACGTCGCCAATTGCATAGATCCCCGGAATGTTTGTAGAATAATCCATGGTATCTACTTTGATCGCGTTCTTCTCAATCTCCAAGCCCCAATCCGCAATTGGTCCCAAGGAAGGCTTCAATCCGAATAAGGGAATGAAGTGATCTGTCTCGCGAATGATCTCGCCTTGCATATTGTGCTGGATCTTCACGCGCTCTAAATTGCCGTTTCCTTCCAAGCCTACTACTTCAGCTTCGGTAATTAAAGTGACCTCACCTTTTCCTGCCATGTCGATCACACGCTGCACGGAATCCAAGTGTCCGCGAAATGACGCGCTGCGGTGCACCAATACCACTTCTGACGCGATCTTCTTTTCTGCCAGGAAAATCGACCAATCCAAAGCGGAGTCACCACCACCGGCAATCACACAGCGTTTTCCGC
>CAYLJB010000033.1:0-24621 GCA_964383785.1 uncultured Fluviicola sp. | reverse complement strand
GTCTGGAGTGGCGGTGAATGTATTCCCGAACCCGACAGATGACTTGGTACAAGTACAAGTGATCATTGAACAAGCAAACGAAACATTAGTGGTGCGTGTGTTTGACATGAGTGGTCGCTTAGTAAAAGAAGCTCAGTCATTAACAGAAGGTGGATTGACAACCATTCCACTATCGATGGGTGAGATGATGACCGGAATGTACAACGTGGAGTTGTATCAGAACGGAGCATTGATCCACCGAGCACGTGTTCAGAAAAACTAACCATATCAATAACAGAAAAAAACAAAAGGCCTTTCACATGAAAGGCCTTTTGTTTTTTAATGCAGCGCATTAATCCTTTAAAAAGTTCAGCATTTTGACAGCTAAATTCTTGCGATCAAAATCTTGCAGGAGTTGGTCGTATTTAAACTCTTTGGTTTGCATTGCAAGTAAGCAATTGATCAGATCAGTGCTATTTTCAGGTTCAAAGGTGAGCCCGACTCCGTAGTTGTTGATGATGGCCGCTGACTCTCCTTCAACACCGAGTAAAATAGGTTTATGCATTGCTGCTAATTCGAATATCTTTGAAGGGATCACAGATTTGAATGTGTCGGATTTTTTCAAATTGACCAAGCCGATATCCAAAATAGATATGTATTCTTTTACCTCTTGTTTCGAAACAGATTCCAACATAGTGACATTGCTCAATGCGAGTGTGTCTTTTAATTCAAGAAGTTCTTTTCTTTTCGCGCCAGCTCCAATTAAAAGAAAATGATAGTTGGTGTGTTCTATTTGTTTCGCAGTTTTTAAAACAAAATCAAGGGCATGAGCCATTCCATGAGTGCCAATATAACCAATGACCACCTTATCTTCTAGCCCCAATTTTTTTAATAAGTCAACATTTTTAACTTGAGGCTTAAATAAGTCAAGATTTGCACCGTTTTTTACCACCGCAATTTTTTCCGGAGCAATGTGATGTTTGTCAATCAGTGTTTGAGCAAATGCATCGGTTACGACAACTAATTTTCGGGCACTTCGATACATGCGCTTTTCTAACCATTCGAAAAAGCGAATAATCAGGGTTCTTTTGGAAGCGCCTACAGCTGTAATTGATTCAGGCCATAAATCCCGGATTTCCATGACCCATGGTTTTCGCTTCCAAAAGGAAAGCCAACGTCCGGCGATTGCGGTAAAAAATTGGGGTGATGTTGCAACGATAATGTCTGTTTTTACAGTAGTTCCGGCTAAAAATGAGGCGATCATGAAACTGAGGTAATCAAGTATTCTCTTGAAGAATCCTTCATTGGCCGTAATATAGGTCCAAACACGAATCACATGAATTCCATCCATATCTTCGTGTTGAATCCACTTGTTACGGTATCCCTTGTAAACCTTTCCTTCCGGAAAATTCGGAGTACAAGTAATGACAGTTACTTGAGCGCCTTGCTTTACCCATTCCTTACAATGTTCATAGGTTCTGGTAGCAGGTGCGTTAACTTCTGGAGGGAAGTTGTCTGTTAAAAATAGTATCCGCATTAACTAGTCAATTGAATAAGATGATGAACGATTCTTTCTGCGGCCTTTCCATCCCATAAGTCTGGAATGTTTCCTTTTTTCCAATTTCCTTCAAATAAACTATTCAAAGCAGGTTTTAAGGCTTGTGGATCTGTTCCTAGCAATTCATTGGTGCCAATGGTGACAGTTTCTGGTCGTTCGGTGTTGCTTCTTAATGTCATGCATGGTACTTTCATTACAGTGGTTTCCTCTGTAATGCCACCTGAATCTGTAATAACAGCCAAAGAACGTTCTACCAGATAGTTGAATTCCAGATAGCCCATTGGTTCACACAGAATTAGATGCTCATCAACAATATTGAGAGATGTCAGAAATTTCGCAGTTCTTGGGTGAACCGGGAAAACAACCGGTAGTCCGCGAGTATTCTTCAAAATTGTATCAAGTAGGTTTTTCAAATTGATTTCATTGTCCACATTCGCCGGACGATGTAAGGTCATCATGAAATAAGATTGTTCCTTCAACTGATAAGTGTCCCAAATTACTGGTTTGGAGAATTTAGGTCTTTGAGCCAACAAGGTGTCAATCATAGTGTTGCCAACGAAGAATATACGATCAGAAGAAACACCACTGGATCTTAAGTTTTGGTTAGCTATTTCAGATGTAGTAAAAAAGTAGTTCGTGATTGCATCTGTAACTAAACGATTTATCTCTTCGGGCATTGTCCAGTCGTTCGAACGTATACCGGCTTCAACGTGAGCTACAGGAATTTGCAATTTTTGTGCAACAATGGCGCAAGCCATGGTTGATGTTACATCGCCAACAACCAGGACCAACTTTGAAGGATGTTGCAATAATTCTTGCTCAAAGCGCACCATTATTGCAGCTGTTTGTTCCGCTTGTGTTCCGCCACCTGCTTCCAAATTGGCATGTGGTGCAGGAATTCCCAATTGTTGAAAGAATTCACCTGACATGTTATGGTCGAAATGTTGACCAGTATGCACCAACCGGTACGAAATTTTCACTCCAGCTAATTGACGGGCATGAATTGCATGTATGATCGGTGCAATTTTCATGAAATTTGGTCTTGCTCCTGCAATGATGGTTAGCGTATTCATTTAAATCTTCAAGGTTTGATTAACAATAAGGGTTTGTCATTCTCCTTCGTTAAGGTTAGACTCAGGCGGCAATAAGGAATGAAAATGTTTTAATTTACCTGATTTACTTCGTTGTATTGTTGTTTTGCGTTCGAATAGGGCCACTAATCCAGGTTCCATGTAAGTGTCCAACGCTTCTTGCACTTTTTGTTTTTGTTCTTCGGAAAGTGCAGTGTCGGCTACATACTCAAATACGAACTCATGTAGTTTTGTTTGTTTGATGATGAATTCTTTCATGGTATCACCTGAATCCATCAATGCTTTAGAAATGTAATAGAACGTTAAGCCAGCTGAGCGTTTACCACTCGGTAAAACAGCAAAATCATTGGTTCTTCCAATCAACGACTCCAGGATGTCAAAATTGCCTGTTCTGCGCGAAGATATAACGCCAATATCCCCCAACTCATATCGAATAAATGGCATGGCTCGATTGTAAAGTGAGGTAACCACGACCTTCCCGGATTGTCCCGGTTCAACGGGATTGTTGTTATCGTCCAAAAGCTCGATGAACAACGTTTCGTGGTTCAAGATCCAATCTCCATTTTCGTCGTCCATTGCAATCAGATCCAGCTCAGTTGCTCCGTACTCATTTACTACCTTTACACCGAATCCCTGTTCCAATATCCGGCGATCTGCTTCATTGCACATTTCCGATGTTGGAAAAACCACTTGAAGACTCGGGCAGATTGATTTGGCAGTTTTGTTTTGACTGATCAAATACTTTGCGAACAAAACCAAGCTACTGGTGTATCCATTCACATAATGGAAACGTTTTTTAGCGATTACTTTTTCGAACTCAGCTAGTTTCTCGTCAGATAGGTCAAATACCGGAAAGCGCACCCGATTACCAAAAAAGTCTTTCACTTTTTCTTTGTAGTATTTGAATCCTGCGGCTGGAATTCCATAAAAACGTGCTTGAGTATGCTTTCCAAACTGAATGCCGTGGCGTCCGAATCGGTCTATAACTACCGCCCAAGTCATACTGTGCGCATATTTATCCTTCGCAAAGTAGAATGGGGTTCCTGAAGATCCGGATGTATTGTTGAGAAAAGTATTCTTCTCGTTGTATCCTTGCGAGAAGCGATGTTTTAATGGTGCTTGAAGATCACTTTTGGTCAAAATTGGGATATCAGTCCAAGTATTAATTTCCTTAGACCCAACCCATTGTTTGTAATGCGGGTTGTGGTCCATGTGAAACTGAAATATTTCCCAGCACTTTTGTGCTTGATGTAGCTTCACTTCCTCCGGACTTAAGCCATGAATACGCTTAAGTTCCTTGGTGGCACCATCCAAGTCATAACCTCGAAACTTGAAAAGAAATTTGAGAAATACATGCATTATTCAAATATACTAATCCAAGTTTTAAGAATCTCCTTTCGGTCAAATGATTCCGCTTGTTTACGTGCATTTTTTTTCAATACTTGAATCAACTCCGGATCCGACCAAAGTTCCTCAATCGCATTTGCAAAGGAGATCGGATCATTTTCTTCAATGAATAGAATGTTCTTATGATCTTCCCAAATATATGGAAGTTCACCTACCTTATTACTCACTATTGGAATGCCGGATGCTGCTGCTTCCACAACACTAACACCAAAACTTTCATATGTAGTCGTGTTCAAGAAAACTGAATGGGTATTGAAATAGCCCGAAAGTTGATTGTTTGCAATCGGCCCTGTGATGCGAACTGCTTCTTCCAGACCAAGTGACTCGATTCGTTTTTTTACGTTATGAAGCTCTCCTTTATCGGGACCGACCATCGTTAGGTTCGCATCGGGGTAACTTGTTTTGAGAATGGATAAAGCATTTATGGCTGTTTCGGGAGAATAGATCGTGCTAAAGGCGCGGACCCACAAAAGCGAATGATTGTGAATTGTAGTTTCTTGGAAAGGAAAACGATCCAAATCTACAGAGTTTGGTACATATGAAATTTGAAATCCCTGATTCTCAAAGTAGCGAATTAAATATTGACTAGGCGAATTGATCCGATGAGCCTTGGATAATACGTAGCGTACCTTCTCCGGTTTTGCTGCATGCAGCTCTGGTAATTTCCCGCCATGTAAGGTTAGGATTACCTTTCTTTTTTTTAAGCGGGCCAAAAAAACAGTCCAAGAGACAATTCTAAAATAGGAACCACTGTAAACATCAACATGAACTATGGAATACGAACGAAAACAAACTGCAAAAACAACATCGAACAAACGCAGCAGTTTATTTTTTTTCGAGGAAGCATACGTGAGTTGCAAACCAGTTGCTGAAAGATCGTTGATAATAGACTCAGAGACACTGGTTGTTCCGAAGTGCTTGGATAGAAAATTGCCAATAAAAAGAGGCCTGTTCTTCATGCGAAAGACAAGTTTAATGATCCATGTAAATGTACAATTTTTAACCAGCTAATGCCTCGAATAAATTGGCGGTTCGCCGGTATGATCATTTTGTATGTGACCACGTCTTGTTCAATTCTTTGAGATTATGACTTTCCGGAAAGATAAGCCGACTTAACAATTAATATGTTTGGCAGGCTTTCGTTGATGCCTTATAAACTGATTGCTATTGGTAGATGCAATTACATTGAACGTGAAAAGCACATTATGCGTTGGTTCGAATGATTTTGCCCGGATTTCCCCCATAAATTGAATTTGCAGGAATTTCACCACGTGTAACCGTATTTGCTGCGATCACTACACTTTCTTGGATTCTTGTTCCGGCAGTAAGGGTGCAATGTGCAGCAATCCAACTGCCGTTTCCTATAACAATAGGACGATTTTTAGAGGGGCCATATCTGTAAGATCCGTTCATAAGCGTGTGACTCGAACTGGTAATCACAGATTTTGGTCCAAACATGACTTCATTACCAATTTGAATACGTTCACCGGCAGAAAACCAGTTGCCTTCTGCAATGTAAACGTTATTCCCTATTTCGATTTTTGAAGGATTGTAAAAGGTCAAATTTCTCCCAAGACGCAGGTCTCTGCCGCATTTTCCAAAAAATGGACGAGTTAGCATTCCGCGAAAACGAAGGAAAATAACGTTATCAGGCATCCAGTTTGTTAGCAACAATATGAGATGCAAGGGCCAATCATATCTGAAGATGCGAAGTTTACTTTTCATTGTTTACAATTGCAATGATGTGCTTAGTTTGTTCATGTAAAGAAACAGATTTCGATAATGAGAATCCATTTTTTATCAATTTTATTCTGAGATTTTCATCAAACATAATTCTTAGAATTCCCTCTTTGATTGCCTCAACACTTTTAGGTTCTATTAAATAAGCTTGTTCTTCGTGCTTCAAATAATACGGAATTGCACCAACCCTTGATGCGATTACAGGGCAAGAATTTGCCATTGCTTCCCAAATTGTTCTGGGAAATCCTTCGTAATAAGAAGGAATGATATATACCGACGCGTTTCGATACATTTCGTTCAATTCAGATCCAAGCTTTTTTTTTCCGTGAAATGTAACGTAGTTACCAATCGAATAGTTTTCTGCTAGTTTCTTTAAAGCGTGTTCAATGTTTTTTTGTGAATTTTCTTCCCATCCTACAATGTTCAGGTGCAGATTATGACCTTCTTGAATTAATTCGCCCGTAGCTGAAACCAGTTCTTTCAATCCTTTTGAGAAATCGATCCTGCCTGTAAATAATAGTTGAACGGGTTCTTGAAGACTTAAATCCTTTTTTTCGTAATAATCAGATTCCAATAAGGTTGTGGTTTTTACCAATTCAATGGATTTTGCCTCCTTCTTATATTTCTCATAGAGTTGAGGAGAGTTGACAAAAATGTCCGTTGAAGGAAACTGTTTGCGAAGTTGCCTGTCTGCAAACAGAAAATAGCGCGTTAATAATAGTGCTTTGATTCCTTTTTTACCGATTTGTTTTGCCCCTTCTTCGTTATCTCCAACAATCATGTAGTAGAGTCTGGGATGCTTCAAAAACTTTTTAAAATGAGGTGCAAGAGGCGAAGGAGCTCTGACTATGATAGCATCACAACACTCAATTTCAAGTAGTTTTTGCTTTAGTATTTTTTGTGAAAACAAACTTCGATGCCATATGGGTGTTTTTTTTCCTAGAGAGACTAGCGTGATGTTTTGAGATTGAAGTGTATAGTCGGAACTGCTATCAGGCTCCGTTTCCGTGGTGTGCATCACGAGGTAAAGTTGCGAACAATTCTTGGCAAGTTCATCCAAAAAAACACCAAGAAAACTTGGACAACGGAGTTCGTTACCGATTACCAGTATGGGGATGTGATAATAAAAAGCCAACTTCATGTTTTTCGAATCATTGGTTGAAAATAGGTCCATGAAAGCCCAAGGATGAACCAAGGAAGCGCACCAGAAAGGTTTGCGATGGTATAAAAGTGAATGACAATTCCGAAAAGACTGATCAATGTCAAGTGTTCTATCGACAGCGTTGATGAGATGAATTTTTTCAGGAATAACCAGATCGGTCTTAGGAGTATCAACACATAAAATAGTGCACCAATAATCCCGAATTCTGTAACAACTTGTAAATAGGTGTTGTGAGCGGATGTTTTGTTGTCAAATATTTTCTTATCAATACTTTGCAAACGATCGTACGTTTTGTAGGTGTTCAACTCTGCTTTGTAGAATTTGAAATTGTTTGGCCCAACCCCGATCAATGGATATTGCCGGATGATTTCCTCACCTTTATCAATCATAAGTTTACGAATCAACCACGACTTATCCATGGTAAGGTCACCTTCTCCTTCGGAACGCATCAATGATGCCAATCGCGGATTTATTGTTTCTACTTGATCTGCACTTGAATTGAGTATGATTTGGACTTCATCGTTTTCGAAAACGACGAATACCATTCCAAGGAATAAGACCATCCACTTGGTTGTTTTCTGAATCGTTGGACTCAAAACACTGAAGATCAACAAAAGTTGCATGAGGATGATAATGGATCCTGATCGTCCATTGGTCAGCAATAGAATAACAAGGTATAACAAGGCTATAAACACGATTCTTAGTTTGCTGTAGCGCTGTTTTAAATAGTAAAAAGTGAGTGGCATACAGGCCAACATGTTAAACACGAAGGCATTTCTACCTGGTTTGAATTCAAAAGATAGGAGGGGATTCTCCAATTCGAATGGTATGATGTAAAAGGCAACGGTATATCCAATTACCCCAAAGAAGATCCATTTACTTACTTGTAGAAAATCGATTCGCTGCGCATGTAGGATAAAGAAGCTGGCCATAAATATCCAATAGGTGTATTGAATAAGAATGAGCACACTGGCTAGATTTTCATGTCGTTCAATAAGCGGTGTCAAAATAGTGGAAAGAACTCCAATGAATAGAAATCCATAAAATAGAATTCGACCAACGAATTTTTTCTGCCAAAAAGCGCCAACCGTAAAAGCAATGGAGATGAAAATGAAAATGGTAATAGAGTTACCTGCAATCGATAAGAACGGAAATGCTAAAAAAAACGCAAACCAATTGATTCGATTTTGGATCGTTTTTGAAAACGGAGGAATGATCTGTTTTTCGACTATATTTTCAACATGGTCAACTCTCATGCGTTACATTGACTTATTTGTTTACTTTCATTTTCCCAATAAGCGTTTCGATCCAGTCGATTTGAATACTTGAAACTAAGGCTTTTTTTCCAACCAATCCAACTTCCGATGAAAAGTTGTTTGCGACTTGTTGACGGGGATAGTAAACGGTTCAATAGGAGACCTGTCAAACGCCATAAAGCATACCAGTGGTAATGGATTTTAGCACCAAGCAACCACCCTTCATCCAAACGACATTTCTCTAAGGATAAATAATAGCGAGAATACAACACGCGAGTAGCGTATGATTTTAAATCAGTAGAATAAGTCGAGTCGCGCTGATCATTATGCAAAAACCAACAATCGGGTAAATAAAATAAGCCTCCTGTCTTGTGCAAACCGTAGCCGATTAAGGCGTCTTCACCCATGCCATTTTTTTCTTCGAACAGGTCGAACAATTGAAAATTGAAATTCACAAAAAGCGCTTCTCTTTTAGCCACAAAGGCCCCACCGCTCACATATTCTGTATAACCTCCTTCAACAGGTTGTTTTCCTCTGTTTCCACAAAGTCCAAGTTGACCTGCCTTTAACGTTGGGTAGCCGGTAAACCAATTTTTGAATCGCTTCAGAAATCTAAGTTTTTTAAACAAGTTACTTTCGGGCACCGCAGAAAGTCCTGTGTTTGCATGTTTGTCCTTGAAATACAACGCAAAGCCTGATACTGGATGTAATTGAAACGCTTGCACGATTTTCTCGACAACGTGTTCGTCAAGAATTTCCATGTCATCATCCAGAAATAAAATGTATTCCGATGTGCTTTGGTTTACACCCAAAAATCGTTGGTAAGGTTGGTTTTTATGATTCGACTGGATGTATTTAATACCTGATTTATTTCGAAGATCAGTATTTGTTTTATCACTTGAATCAACAACAATAATTTGACTGGGTGCAATGATGCAATCTTGTAATTGTGTAATTAACTCTACCACCTTTTGCGGTCGGTTGTATGTGCAAATGACTACATCCAATGACATGTTAATCAATTTTTTTATCAGACAGATTTTCTTGATGGTTTTTGTAGAATTGCAAGGGATCTCTTTTTTTGCTTGCTTTTACTTCATTGAAAATTGAAATGTATTGTTGTGTCAGCACTTCAATTGAATATTTGTCTAAGACAGTTTTACGTGCATTTTCTCCCAATTTCTTTCTTTCGTTTGCATCTGAGGCCAATTCAATCATGCGTGAAATAAACTCTTCGTCGTTTTTACAATGATAACCATTCACACCAGGTGATACTATCTGCTCATTTACACCAACCGGAGATACCAAGGCGGGTATTCCAATAGCCATATACTGTACAGCTTTAAGTGCGCATTTTCCGCGTTCAAATGGTTCATCCTGCAATGGCATTAAGCCGATGTCTATTTGTTGTAGCCCTGACACCTCAGTTTCTGGAGTCCAGAGAATGAATCTGCTCTTTACATTTTTCCATTCAATTTTAGGGTCAACATTAGAAATAATTATCAGTTCGTAATCAATTTTTTCTGCGAGCTTTTCCATTATGTTCTTTAAGAAAGGCAATGCATAAACGTTCGTGTGGTGAGAGCCGCTCCAACCGATACGAATTTCACCATCTTTCCTTTCTTTAATTGGAAGATATTTTGTCGTATCAATTCCCATTGGTACGTAATAACCGGGAATGTTATATTTCGAGTTAACGTAGTCAATATGAACCGTACTACCGCCAATAATTGCCTTATAGTACTTCCAAACTTCATCTAATTTTCGTCCCCTTTTACCTAAGTAAATGGCGTCGTCCATGTCAAAAATTAAATTTTCATTGAACTTTGAAAGAATTCTCTCGGCAATCGTAATATTCAAATTGGGTAGAATGTCTTTGTTCGTATAGATGATGTCGTATTTTCTGGCTTTAAAAATGGCCACCCAATAAACTTGAATTAATCTCAGGATCAAAACAAATCCAACTTCAAAAACATGAAAGGGCTTTCTTGTTAACTTTCGTTTGTAGTTCCGAGATGGAAAACTTGTTATAGTATCAACATGAACACCTTGTTTTCGGAAAGCTTCGACATATTGAACAAATCTGAATCGAGGAGAGGGATCATCTTTCCCCGAAATCCAGAATAAGACCTTTAAATCTGACATGATCAATGAATGATTTTTGCTAAAATTTCTCGTGCAGCAGAAACACAAGTTGTCACTTTGCCACTAAAAACAGAATGGATGTTCTCTTGATGAGAAATAACCAACGTAGGTCGTGCATCATCTATTTCCTGATTGGGCAAAATCATTCTTGTTGTGATCCAAGAGTCGACCCATTTCATTTCGTTAAGGATTGGAAAATAGTTCATGGAAGCCTCAATGATGTTATTTTCTACGTTTCCATCGATAACATTCCAAGTTGGTTTTTGATGACCGATACTTTCTTCGATAACCGATTCTTTTACATGATATAAGATGAATTCATCTTTAACGAAGCCGCGGGGCAGAATAGAACAGAAGGGGCCATCCATAATCGTCACGCCAACTGCATCAAGTGGTTGTTTTGATTTTAAGATCGGCATTACAATCAATTGGAACTTCGCATTCAAATTTTCTTTGTATACCATTTTCAGCACATCACCTAAGCCAGAGTAGGCTGCATTGATCAAATTTTTTCCAAAAACTTTGTAATCATTATGAAGCGTAACAATAATAGATTGGTCACTTTTCGTCTCAATATTTGTTATTTGCGCATTTCGAAGAATTCGGATATTTCTCAATTTTTTTATGCGAGATAATATGTTTTCGCGGAGCACATTGTAATCAAATGCCGGTTCATAGGCCTTCCAACACTCCTCAATAAAAGCTCGGTTTAAGATATCCTCACTCGGCCACGCTTTTTCTAAAGGAATATTCAATTCCTGAGCGAATTCAGCAAATTCTTTGGCATTAACGTGTGTGTTATGCTTGGCTATGGCATAGTACTTAATAAAGGTGTCATTTATACAATCAGAATAGTACTCTTTAAAAGCGTCCATTCCTTTAATCGACTCTCTACCTGTTTCTATACTACGAGGATAATGGTATCCGTAATGAATTCTGTTTTGATTTACCAAAGAGGCTTCCTTTAGCACATCATAATTTTTCTCCAATACAGTTACATTAATACCTTTCTCCGCTAAAACAATAGCTGTTGTTAGTCCAAAAAGTCCCCCGCCTACGATGATAGTGTTGTTAACCATATATTGTTCCCCCGTTCAAATGTAACACTTGTCCTGTGTAGTGTTTTGCGTTAATAATAAAATCAATTGCCTCGCAACATTCTTCTAGACTCAGAAAGCGTTTGTTCAAGGTTCGTGCAAGGTGATTTAGTTTAAAGTCTTCTGTCATTCCAAAGAATACAGTTGAATCATCAATCAAGCTCGGTGCAAGTCCATTCACTCTTGTACTTGGAGCGAAATCTTTTGCAAAGGTGCGAATTAAAGAATTAATAGCGCCTTTTACAGCAGAATATGATGGGTCATAGCTTCCTTGATAAGCCGCAACAGAGCTGATAAAAGTTACGCTTGAATCAGCCGTAAAATTGTTTTGTACTTTCTTAAGAAGTAGCATCGGGCCAATTACATGTATGCGAAACATTTTTTCAATATGTTCTTGATTCGACTGCGAGAGGTTATATTTTGGTTCATAACCCGCGCAAATTATTAAATGATCAATGGGAAAATCAGGAAAAGAGTCTATGGAAGAATCATCCATAAAGTCCAAATAAAACACGTTTTCTGAGCTTGCATTTTTTTTAGAGGAAGTTCCATAAATGACAGCCTGCTGAGCATCAAAATGCTTTTTCAAAGCGGAACCCAATGATCCACCAATCCCTACGATAACTATATTTTTATTCATTTCAGCCAATTAGTTTCTTTTTGTATCGCACAAATGTTTGCAATAAGGATCGTTTTTTTAGTTGTTCTTTCAAGAGTTTGTTTTCGTGTTTATATCTGTTCAGAATTAGTTTAAAATCTTGAATGTGCTCATCATGTGTAATGTTCAGATTTGGATAAATTTCGGAAAGTGTAAAGCTATGCTGTATAGTTTGAAATGGATTGTTGAAACCTAGTAAGTTTGCCGGGAAGTCAACAGAATTATGCTTGTTTGAATATTCAACCATTCGAATAATTAAATCAACAGATCTCGTTATTGAGTTTTCACGATAATATAAAATATCTGCCAATTGTTGTTGTTGAAACAACATTCGATTGGCTTCTTTTTTTAGCATACTGTCAATCACCGGTTCAATTTGATTTTTTGAAGTGATTAACCAGGATGTTGAATAGTATTGAGGGGAATTTAAGTAATCAAGAATTGCCACAGGTTTATGGTGTAACATCGCTTCTACTACAACGGTGCTTTGTGCAGAAATGACCAAGTCACTTTGTTGAATTAACGGAACAAGTTCGTGACTCTCTTTTTCTTTCATTTCATTTTTCACGCCAACCAATTCAGCTAGATTACGGGAAAGTCTCCAAGTTGGCACGAACCTATTATCGCGTTCAAAAAAGGATTTTAGGTCTTTGAGTGCAGCAACAAAAGCTTGTTTGTGATCTTCACAAAACCAACCTAAACGTGGTGAGGTTATCAAGACATTGACTTCTTGTGTGCTGACAGGCTTCTCGGTTTTATTATAAATTAGAGCATCCTCTATTTCGCGCTGCAGAATCGGAAATCCTGTGACTTCTACTTTTGAATCATTATTCCAAGAGGCAATCACACGTGCGCTTTGCGCGCCCATCACAGCAATTTTGTTCGTAAGAATAGGTTGGAAATGTGTTGGCCCTCCATTTCCGCCATAAGCATCTCCCTGATTTTGAATGATCCAATCCAAAGTGCCATCCTGAAACAAAAGAGTTGGAATATTCCGTTTTTTGGCTTCAATTAGGATTTCAGCTATTTCTGGACGCCAATCACTAACTGTCAACAAAATATTTCCATGAAACGAATCAAACTGAAACTCACTGGGGTGTATGAATTTTATTTTGATGCGTGGATCGGCTTCTAATGGAGCAATTATCTTATGTTCATCAACCACAAGGGCAACTGCGGAAATAGGAGGTGTCATAAAGAATTACTTTTTAAGTAAGGCCGTGGCTAAAGATAAAAATTCCGTTTTATTTTTTCTCAAATAAATCAGAAAGAATGTACCCAATAACGGTATCAATATGTAAGTCCAAGAATTTGAAACACCGCTAAAAACAATCAATAAAGGAATAAACAGTATCAGGGTTATTGGTAAAATGAACCCTTTGGATTGTGTAACGCCGTGTTTCTTGAAATACAGCTGCATCATAAAGTGAAAAAAAATCAGTCCGAACAAGTATATGGCCAAAAGTGAGGATAACGGTAGTAATTCAATTTGCTTGTAGCGTGTAAAGATTATAATGATAACTACACGAAAAACACCTTCGAAAATTCGGGAAAAGGAAAGTAAATGTATTTTGTATAATGATGAAACCAATACGATTCTAGCTGGTAGTGTAAGTAAAGAAAACAGTATGTAATACCCGAAAAACAAATTGAAAAAATCATTTAAATAGAATGATTTCCCAACCCATAGCTGCACAAAATAGGGATTGATGTTCATCACTATTGTTACGCCAATTGTACCTACACAAATAATTGTGATCATGCATTTCTCATAAAAGGATTGTAGGTTTTTGAAGTCCTTTTGGATGTACATACGCGATATATGCGGTCGAAAATTATTAATGACCATTTCTCCAACCTTCAAGGAGAGCATGAATAATTTTATCGAAATATAATATGATGCTACTTTTTCAAGATTAAACTCATTCCCGATTATGTAGGTGTCTATTTTCATTAAAAACAGCGTTGCTAAGCTGCTTAAAGAGAAAAAAAATCCATCTTTTAAGATTCCTTTGATGGTTTGGATATCAAAGTGTTTTAAATTCCATTGTATTTCTGGGAATAAAGTTTTGACGCGCCAACTTGATCTAATCACCATAAGTGCAACGATGATAACATTGATCACTGCAAGCCCAAAGAGGTTTGTAAAGGGGACTAAAGTGATGACCAGAGCGTATTGTAGTACATTAATGAAAATTTGAATTCTGTTATCTAAATGAATTTTTCGGCTAGCTACAATCGTTGACGAAAAAAGGTTTTTTACATTCGTTAGAGCAGCAGATAATGCAAAAAAGCTTATGATCAATTGAATGTTTTCCAAGTTTGACTTTCCTATACCCAAGTAGACCAGAAGAAAATATAAGGGTATAATTAATATGCTCACTAAGACTTGTACACCCAGAGCGGTATTTAGTGTTTTGTTCAGTTCGGTGTAATTCTCTTGGGTAATTAAATGTGCAGCTTTTGTCTCAATTACTTTGTTGATCCCAAGATCCAAGAAACTCATCCATGCTAGGAAATCGATACAAAGAATGTATAATCCGTATTCTTCTTTTGAGACATACTTTAAGATGTAAGGAGTTAAAAATAAGGCGACCAGATTGTTTAAAAAAAACAATGTGAAACTGGAAAAAATAGATTTTCCTAGGTCACTTTTTGATATGGCACCTATTTTTTTCAAGCAGATTATCCTTCCAATGTTACCTTTTCAAAAGACTCGATATACGGATAATCGGGTTTTTGTAAGTTTGTGTTGTTGTACCCCCAAAATGTAAGCCCATGATCCTGTGCAGCTTCTAGGTCATTTTTGGAATCTCCAATCAAACAAACTTCCTTAGGTTCATATCCAAATTGAAGCAATAATTCATGTACCAGGTCAGTTTTTTTTGTTGGGGAACCATTGATTGTTTTAAAGAACTGTTTGATATTCAATTTTTCACAAATGTGTCGTAATTCGGTTTGATCCGAACCAGAAACGATGTGCATATCTATCTTGTCGTGATGTTTCTTAATAAAATTAAGGCTGTCATTAATTATTAAATCGCTGTTTGTTAAATATTGCAGAACGAATTGGGAAAAACGCATTGCATAATTTTGGATTGCCTCATCAGAAATTGCCTCATTGCGGATCGTTTCAAAGAAATATCTGAACTTGTGATACCTGCTTAGTCCTCCATTTGCCTGATGATAAGCCATGAGTTTATCCACTTCTTCTTTTGGGAAATGCTTGAGTGTTTCTAAAAAACCTAGATCTCGGATGGACATGGAATTCAGTATGACTCCATCAAAATCCCAGAATAAAGATCTTACTTGAGTTCTGACAACCATGCCTTTGCAACTAAAAGATCCAATTTATCATCGATATCAACGCACTTCACCTTATCCAATTTAAACTTTACCGGATTTGTGCCATGAAAATAGCTCCATTTGATCATGTCTAATCTAGGGGCTATTAATATACCATCTGTTACAAAATACAATTCTTCCAGTTGTTGAGAAGGCACATGTTCTTTCCCTAATTTATAATTAATAGGGCCAGATTCATTCCAGAGATATCTTTTGAAAGGCTCGATACTCATTAATGAATCATAGCCTTGTTCAAGTCCTTCCAAATATGACTTGATTGCATTTGAATAGTCAATTGGTTCAACAAGAGGTGCTGTACAGGTTGCCCAAATGATGTGGTCTCCATCAACACTTTCAGCGATATGTTGAACTACTTCACCAAAAGATTTGGTTTGCTCATCGCAGTATTCAATGGCGCGTTTATGAGTTTCAACTCCTGCATTTTTAGCAATCTCAAGCATTAAATCAGAATCACTGGAAACTACAATTTTGGAAATTTCGGGTACTTTTTTGAGTTGTTCTAATTTCCAATTCAACAAGTTTGTACCTCCAAAATCGGATATATTCTTATTCGGCAGACGTCTGCTTCCGGCACGTACTGGAACAATTGCAGTAAATTTATTCGTTGTCATAGGTTTCTCTAATTGTTTTGCAGGCTTCATGGAAAATATTCACATCAACTGAATAAGCAATATAATCTATTCCTTGTTCTTGCATGTGGTTAATGGCAGATTTTTTATCAACAAAGGTACCTATTAGCTTGTTGTTCTTCTTGGCCTTTTCTACCAAATCCGAAATTGTTTTTAACAATAATGGATGTTCTATTTCACCTGGAATACCGAGCGATTGTGATAGGTCGTATGGACCGATAAATAAAATGTCAAAACCTTCCAATGCCAAAATTGAATCAATGTTTCTAATTCCTTCAATTCCTTCAACTTGAAGAATTACCAGTTTCTGGTTTTCATCCGAAAAATATGCGTTTTTATCCTTCGTTCCGTGATCAGCTGCCGGGACAAAACGACATACTCCACGCATGCCAAGAGGAAAGAAACGGGCAGCTTCAATTGCTTGTTTTGCTTGGTCTGCAGTTGTAATATTTGGAATTTGAACGCCATCAGCACCTTGATCTAGAGCTGAACCGATAAGGTTATGGTTCAATTCGGAGACACGCACGATTGCTTTCAGACCACCCATTTTTGCTGCACGAGAATGGTGCAGGATGGTTTCTCTGCTTGCTAAGCCATGTTCTTGGTCGATTATGACAAAATCAAGTCCCGAGAGTCCGGCTGCTTCAATGAATGAACTATCCGTTGTTTTTGAAAAAATTCCAATCATATCATTGCGTATAAAGATCCTTTCGGAAGAGGATAAACAGTGGGGGTTAAGGCAGTCAATTCACCTTGATAAACAGCCATGAATTTCTTGAATAACAAAGTGTTTTCATTCAATAAATCTTGTGCCTTTTCATCCAATTCGTCTACATTGTATCCATCGTAACCCACGAAGAATAGTTTTTGCACGTTCAAGTCTAAAACGGTTTGCAAAGCAATGGCGGTGTGTGAATCTACAAATTCGTCGGTAAACGAGTTGGATTTCAGTTCATAACATTTATCCTTCAGGTTGCTTGGTATGTAAGTTCCCATTTTCCTTGGGAATGGAGGTAGAATTCCGGTCACCTCTTCGGGAAGATTATTCCCCAGTACCTCTTCCATTCGATGACCTTCGTTTCCGACTAAACAAAAAATTTGTTTATTAGTGACCAAATTGAAAACAGTTGCATTCTTAGAACTGGAATGTATCAAAATAGTCTTTGGATTTCTATATAAAAATTCCTGGATGGCTTTGGCGTGTTTCAATATCGAATTTCCACCACCAATGATCATGGCACTTTCGTATGTCTCTTTCGGATCAAAAAGCGATAATCGTTCATTATCTTTTTGTCCTTTAGATTGATTTTGCAATGCTCGGATGATGCTGTTGTAGGAGTAATATCTTTTACCAACCCATTCCATCACTTCTTTTTGAGGAAGCGAGTTTGCTCCAGAAACCATGTAAGGCAAGTTGGTTCCCCATTCATGTATTCGTTGGAGCCCAGAAAATGAGTCTGTAACAGCTGTTAATGCATTGAAATCAATTTCAAGATCGTTTTTTTGATTTAATGCGGTGAGAAGTAATTCAGTTTTTAAATTCCCGGCTCCACGTCCCATGCCCGTAATAGTTGAGTCAATTATCTCTACCCCACATTCAATAGCCGTTAATGAATTGATCAAAGCTAATTCTAAATTGTTGTGACCATGAAAGCCAATTGCGCAATTAACATGGGTTTTAACAAGTTCGTAAGTGTTTCGAACATCCTCAGGATATACTCCTCCAAAAGAATCAACCATGTAAAAATAATCGGCAACAGAATCAACTTCCGGCAAATGATTTAAGAAATCTTTCTGCGTTTTCCATTTCGACATGTACATTACATTAAAACCGACTTCAAATCCCATCGCACGGATGTTTTCAGCGAGTTTTATTCCTTGCAACATTCTTTCCGGCGCCAATGCAATACGAACCAAATCAATAATCCCAACACAAGGTGCCAACAAATCTGTAATCATTTCAGGCAGGATGTTTTTTTCATCCAAAATGACAACTAACTTCTTCGTGGAACGCTCTCGGATGTCATCTAACACAAATTCTGGACAATAATGGAATCTACCATAATAACCTGGAAGTTTTGGGCTGCGATATCCTATTTCTAGATAATCCACGGGCAGTTTGTTCAGGCTTTCGAAATAAGTCTCAACCAATTTTTGGTCAAAATCCCAGTTCGTGTAATATCCTCCGTCCCGAAGCGTGCAATCAAGTATTTTTAGGGCCATAGGTTAATTGCTGTTTTCTCTTTTTGTACAATCATCAAAGTTACATTTTTAATTGAAAATCGATTAATTGGAGAATTTATAAAGGTTTTCATGTAATTCAAGATGATCGATCACGCTGTTTTCAAGCGATCACAATCAGTATTTAATGGTTGATTTTCATGTATCAAAGTGAAATATTATTGGTTGAAATTATTGTCTTATTTTTTTTAATATTTAATTCTTTAGCAAGTCAAAAAAAAACAATAATTTAGCGACAAAAACCGCCAAAGGATGTTTAGAAAAAATGTTGTTTTTAGTTTGCTAGTGCTCTTATTAACCAGTTCGCTTTTTGCTCAGGAAGCTTATAACAAGTGGTCAATTGGTTTTAATTTGGGGAATCATGATGGAGCTTGGCCGACAAAGAATTATACACGATTATATCAAATTCATCACTACTCATTGAATGGAAGATATATGTTGAATAATCGTTTTGGTTTGCGTGCTCTGGTTGGTTATGATTTTTTTGATCCAAAGAAGTCTGGAAAAACGAACATTCACTATTGGCGAGTTACTTTTTCTATGGTTGCCAATGCTGGTGATATCCTAAAGTTTCATACTTTTTCTAACCGACTTGGGTTGTTAACTCATGCTGGATTTGGTGCATCAACGATGTTTTTGAGAAAAAGTATACGTCCAGTGATAAGTAAAGATGATCCTTTTTTTGAGGGGCAGGATGATATGTTGAACTTTGCGTTTGGAATTACACCTCAGTTTAAAATAAACGATCGCGTTTCAATCAATGCTGATGCCACATACATTCTGCATCACCTTCAAACACGCTATTTTGACTGGTCTCAAAGTAACGAAGCAAAGCCTATCAATGGATATTTTTTCAATTACTCGCTGGGAGTAACATTTTACTTGGGTAAAAACAAAACGCACTTGGATTGGGTTCCAACTGATTTTGCCGGTGGTGGTGAGGATTATAAATCGCTTGAAGCTCGCCTTAAAGAATTGGAAGAGAAGTCTAAGGATGATGATAAGGATGGAGTTCCGAATAATATGGACCTCGAGCCAAATACGCCTGAAGGAACATATGTAGATTCCAAAGGTCAGACAATTAAAGATTCGGATCAAGACGGTGTTTTGGATAGTTTTGACTTGTGTCCGAACGACAAAGGTATGGCGTCAAATGATGGTTGTCCAGACAAGGATTCAGATGGAATTCCTGATCCTAATGATGCATGTCCGGATGTGCCTGGATTGTCAATTAACAAGGGATGTCCAGAAATTGCAAAAGAAACTGAAGAAGCACTGCGTAATGCATTGGAGAATGTAGAGTTTTTCGATAATAGTTCGGTGTTAACAGATAGTTCATTTAATGTGCTAGATGATGTGATAGAGCAATTGGATGCGCATCCTGAATATAATTTACTTGTTGAGGGGCATACGGACGACATTGGTTCCGAGAAGTTTAACTTGGTTCTATCTGAAAAGCGTGCTGTTGCAGTTGAAACCTACCTTATATCTAAGGGTATTGACGCAGATAGAATTCTTATCAAGTTCTATGGTGAATCAAAACCAATAGCCTCTAATAAAACGCCTGAAGGCAGAGCGCAGAATAGACGCGTTGAGTTTAGGATTATATTTTAGTCTTTGTTTCTATTAAATGAAAGCCACTCCTTTTGAGTGGCTTTTTTTCTTTAATTTTTGATGTTTCTCAACGTGAACCGATGCGCATTGTTGTTATTGGGTTTTGGTAAGAAAAATTGAAAAGAAGTACCTGTGAGAAGATCCCCAAATCCTGAAGAGTTTTTAATTTCACTACAAATTCAATTCTATGAAAACACTATTTACTTTGGTATTTACATTGTGTCTAATTTTTAATGTAAAAGCTGATAGCTGGGATAATATGACCCTTGAGGAAGCCCAAGCAGTTGTGGCTGAACTAGAAATCCACCCGTATATTTTTGATTATTGCGATTGCTGCGATGCAAAAGGGGATTATGGAACAAAAGTATATTTCATGCGTGTTATTGAGGCAACTATCGTAACCTGCTCTTGGGATGCTGCTTATTATTCCGTGCAAATACGATCAGAAGTTTTGGCTGAATTGAAATATTCCAAAAAAGGGGTAAATGTCAAAAAGCTGAAAAAGCCATCTGGTGAACCACAGCAATTGCTTTCGATGAACTATACATGGGGGTATGATCGGGCTACACAAAAAGCAGTGCCATTTTTTCAAAAGATCACGTATTCTCTATATCCAGATTCCAGAAATGCTTGTAAAAAGCCATTTGAGTATCCTTCACCAAATGCCTTATTGAAGGTGAATGGCGATGATGCTTATGTGAATTGGTATGCACAGTATGTTTTTGGTAGATAGTATGAGATGGACAAGGTAAGACGTAAACAAGTTGTTTTTCAATCCGTTGTGATAAAAAAGGAGTCGAAGTGGCTCCTTTTTTTGTGGGTTAACTTATCAGTATGCTGATTTCTCTCTTGTTAATAGCTGACTTCAATCATGTTTCCTGATTTTGGCTTCAAGTAGCTTTGACATTAAATTACAAGTACTACTTTTTATTATTATCATGAGACTACTATCGATGCTACGAGACCTTTTACAGAGAGGGTGTCGATTGAAACAAAAACTCAGCAAAGGGATTTGGCTGTTGTCTTTGAATGTGTTGAGTATTTTAGGTATGGCACAAAGTCAATTACCTGAATGTACATCTGCTGTCCCATTCTTTAATCTCGACCTGTCCGCTTCACCGAACTTGTCCTATACGACTCCAGAAGTGGTTCGTACGCCAAGTTGTTGTGGAGACGGGGACAATTATTTGTCTTTTTATGTGACGCTTCATCCGGATGTGGCCATGTTTGAGATTGTTGTTGCTCCGGGTTATGCGGATCCAGGAGGCTCCGGGAATTACAACATCATCTCGGGTGGTGATCTGTTGGTTCCAGGTGCGTGTGGTGCACAGATTCCTGGGGGGGCTCCTATCTGTATTTCAGGATCTGGTCCTCACAAGATCTTATATAGTAAACCTGGAAAGAATAAGATCAAGTACATTTTTCGTCAAATTCCTAAACCTATTTTTCCTGCAGATCAAGCCACGAGAATAGGATGCTCTTTGCCATTAGAAATCTTTGGTCTTAACAATATTTCGATCACTTCGATAAACTCTTCTACTGGTAACACCACGCTTGGAGCTTATAATTCATTGTTGAGTTGTACAAATTGTGCGACTCCAAGTTTTAGTCCTGGTCTTGGGACACCATCATGGATCGATTATAGAATATGTGGAACTCCTCAAGCAGCCGCTTGTGGAACATATCAAAGCTGCGACACAGTACGTTTATATACTTATAATGCATTAAGCGTAACAGCGAATCCGAATCCGGCGTCATTCTGCCAAGGTGGAGGAGGTGTGTTGTTAACAGCTACTGCTGCCGGCGGTGACGGAAACTATGTGTATCAATGGTTGGATAGCGATGGAAATGTGGTTTCCAACACAAATACCTATAATGCAACAGCCGCAGGGATATATACTGCTCAAGTTACTGACGGCTTGTCTACAACAACTTGTCCGGATGCCTATATTTCAGTTCCTGTTAATGTGGCTACCACTCCAGTTGTAAGTGCTGGTTCTGATCAAATTGTGTGTGCTACGGCGCCTACGGTTGTATTGAATGCAAGCTCAACTTCTGGGTCAGGAATATGGTCAGGTGGTACAGGAACCTATCAACCGAGTGCTTCTTCATTAATAGCTTCTTATATTCCTTCGGCCGCTGAAATAAACGCTGGAATAGCAACCTTAACATTCACATCAACAGGTGCTGGCGGAGGATGTCTAAACAGCTCTGATCAAATGACGATTACAATTTCAGATACGGTAGTTTCTATTCCAGCAGCTGGAACCATTTCATGTTACAATGGAACGGCAACGATAAATGCCGGACAATCTGGAGGTACAGCTCCTTATACCTATTCTTGGAGTACTGGATTCACCTCCAATTCAATCGTAGTCTCCGCCGGAACTTATTTATTAACGGTAACTGATCAATATGGATGCGAAGATGTTACTCCTGTAACTGTGAACCAACCATCTCCATTAACAATTGATATTTCTACAACTACTGCGAATTCACCGACTTGTGACGGTATTGCTTCGGTGAGTATTAGTGGCGGAACAGCGCCGTACAATGTTTTGTGGTCTAACACTCAAACTTCTTTAACTGCCACAGCTCTATGTGAGGGAGTAGTAAGTGTAACAGTGACGGATAACAAAGGATGTTCAGTATCACAAAGTGCTGTAATTAATGACGTGTTTTGTAATACATTCAATGTTGGGATCACAGCAAGTACAAATGTTAGCTGTCACGGAGGTAACGATGGTCAAGCAACTGTTGGAGTTTTAAGTGGTGGATCTATACCGTATAACTATTCCTGGAATACAATTCCTGTTCAAACAGGAGCTACAGCTTCTAACTTGTCTTCTGGAACTTATACAGTTTTAGTAACAGATAATTTTGGATGTCAAGATGTAACAGCAGTTACAGTGTTGCAACCAACGATTATTACAAATACGATGACTCATGTTGATGTTTCAACAATCGGAGGTAACAATGGTCAAGCAACAGCAAATCCACAAGGCGGAACTCCGGGATATACCTATGCATGGGTTCCGGGTGGTCAAACTACACAAACAGCTGTCAATCTTTCATCGGCAGTAGGTGGTGTTGTTTATCATGTTGCCATAACCGATTCAAAGTCATGTACGATTAATGATAGCGTTTTGATGAACCAACCGCCATGTAATGATTTCATAGCTTCGGTAAATACTACAAACATTACATGTAATGGCTTTTCAAACGGAAGTGCCTATGTGGTCATTGCAAATGGAACTGCGCCTTACACCATTGCCTGGTCAAATGGTATAAACAATGTTACCAGTGTGTCAAATTTAACACAAGGTGCCTACACAGTAACTGTAACCGATTCTAAAAATTGCTCTACGTTCCAAACGTTTTCGATAACGCAACCAGCGCCATTGGCTGTTTCTTTAGTACCAACTAATGTTTCATGTTATAATGCAATGGACGGAACGATTGACCTTACAGTAACTGGCGGAACCTATCCATACTCTTTTGTTTGGTCAATTGGTGGTAAAATTATTGCCAATCACGAAGATATTACAACTTTGAGTCCCGGGACCTATTCTGTAGTTGTCACAGATGCGAACGGTTGTACAATCTCGGGTAGTGTGGGGATTACACAACCGTCTCAGATAGTTGCAACCTACAACTATACAGATAATCCTTGTTTCGGGAATAGTTTAGGAGCTGTAGACATGACCGTGTCGGGCGGATCGTCTCCATACGTTTACGCTTGGTCAGGACCGGGTCCATTTACAGCAACTACGCAAGATATTTCAGGCTTGACAACCGGATTGTATCAATTGTCGATTACAGACCTTCATGGATGTACAAATCCTCCAGTTGACGTTTATATCAATCAACCTGAACAGTTAACTGCAGTTGCCAACATGTCTCAGATGGTTACATGTTTAGGAGGTAACGATGGTTCAGTAGTCGTTACAGCGGCAGGAGGAACGGCTCCTTATGGATATGCATGGACAGGACCATCTGGATATACTTCAACCTTCGAGGATATCTCTGGATTGATCGCCGGATTGTACCAAGTTACCGTAACCGATGCCCATAATTGTACAGCAACATCCAGTGCGACGGTGACAACGGTCATAGATATTACTGCACCTGTAATTTCTTGTACAACAAACAAAACAGTTTTCACAAGTTCTACATCATGTACTTATACCGTTCCAGATCTTTCGTGGAACCCAACAGCTACGGATAATTGTTTGGTGGCTGGGGTCGCATATACGCTTACCGGCGCTACTACTGGGTCTGGTAATAATCTGTTGAACCAGGTGTTTAACAAAGGTGTTACTACCGTTACTTGGGTAGCGACAGATGGACTAGGCAATACAGATACCTGTAGTTTTACGGTTACCGTTATAGATAATGTGGTTCCTGTGATCACGAACTGCGGACCAAATCCAAGTCAAACGGTATTTGCAAATACTGGAGTATGTACTTATACTCAATCCGGTACGGCATGGGATGTTACTGCTACAGATAACTGTGGGATTGATTCAGTGCGTTTTGTGTTGACTGGAGCGACAACTGGCACAGGCACTTCTTTAAATGGGGTGGTGTTCAATTTGGGACTTACCAATATTATTTGGACCGTTTATGATGAAGCAGGAAATTCAGCATCCTGTTCGTCTTCGGTAACTGTTCAGGA
>CAYLJB010000032.1:0-24848 GCA_964383785.1 uncultured Fluviicola sp. | reverse complement strand
TTGCTTCAAATGCCTCAAATTGTGTTGAATAATGAAATGAAACGTATCGCCGGCATTCATGCGGACCCATTTACTCAAAGTAGTTGGGATTCGGATCGCTTGTAATGATTTCTTTTCAGACAGTTTCAAGAGATCTAAAATTTCCTGTTGCTGCTGCAGGCAGATTTCGATTACCTTTCGGTCTAATTGACTATTAATAGGATTTTTGTCTTTGAAGGTATTCATTTTATTGAGCTTTTCTTTAGGCTCCATACTTTTGGCAAAGTAGCTACCCAGCCATCCACTTTTGAAATTGAGACTGGTTGTTATTTTACTCTGAGCGATTCCTTTCCGCAAGGCAGGTAGATAGAATTCTCCATATCTGTTCAAATGCTCGACACATTCTAAAATTGACCACGATTCTGGTGCAGGTCGTTTATTCAATGTGTCATCATCCAGATGGTTTAATTGACTAATTGCGTCGAGGAAGAATTGGGTTTTTTCTTCCAGGCCTTTGATCCAAGCTTGCTGTTCCATGTCGTTTTTTTAACATGACAAAGATTCAAACTACCGCTTGGAATTTTCTTGATTGAAATCAAGACTTTTTCTGAAGTCGAGATACTGTTTCAGGTGTCATGCGGAGGTAATTGGCTATGTGCTTGTGGGGAATTTCCTGGAAGAGTTGTGGACTTCGTTTCAATACCCGTTCGTATCGTTCCGCAGGGGAGGTGGTGAGTATGTCGATCTCGCGCTCCAATTGTTGGATAATTAAATGCTCAAGTGTTCTATTCCACCAGTTTTTGTCTGAATAGTGATCTAAAAATGATTGAAAAACATCAAATGGTATTTTCAAAACCTTCGTTTCTTTCAGAGTCTGTAGGCAAAATTGAGTTGGCCTCTGTGTAAGTATTGAATCGAGACAAACAATAATGTTTCCTGAATAACCGAAGCGAATAGTTTGCTCTTCATCATTGGCCATAACAAAAGCACGTACACTGCCTGAGATCACGTAATAGATGTTACGATCAATCGCACCAGGCCGAGAAATGATCTCATTTCGTTTGAAAATAATAGGTTCTTCCTTTGAAAACTGTATCAGCTCTGAAAAGAATGGATCATTCATGGCGTGCGTATACCTCTGCAGTGATCGAGTTTGAGGTGAACAATGCAAATCCCTCTTGTTGCGATGCTTGATGAATATAGATGACGTCACCGTTCAAGTTATCTGCAAGTTTTACTAGTGAAGCGATCGTGGTCGCTTTGAGCGGTTGTTGGTTATAAAACCACCATTTTTCCTGGACCTGAACCTTACCTAGAAATTTCAATTGGCACACTTCTGAACGGTCTTTTGCAATTTGTACAGCGTGCTCATCGGTTGAATTCAATGAATTAACCTGAAAGTTAAAAGAACTGAGTCCTAAAAAAAGACCTATTGTAAGGAGAAGTTTCATAGCCATGATTTGCATTGTTCCATCGTTAAGATAACAAATTTATTGTTTGCTACGCACGTCATATCCAATCGTGTCGATTTGAAGGTCAATGGGTTTACATCTAAATCCGCCTGAAACGATGTTCAGTTCAAAGTAACCTGTGCTGTCCGAATAGGTATAGCGATAAGGTCGGTTTGCGTCATAAACCTTGACATTTGCAAGTGGCAAACTGGTACCGGTTTTTGTTAAAACCCCTGAAACATGCAGAAAACAATCACAAGACACCAACACAGTAATAAGCAGAACACCCCAAAATAGTTTGTGAATGTTCTTGAATAAAGTCATGTGGATCCGAAATGATTTTTGGATCACTTCATCAACTCTGCGATCAAGCGATCGTTTGAGTAGCCTTCGGCTTCTGCACGGTAATTGCGCACGATACGATGGCGCAAGATCGGTGTCGCAACAGCTTTTACATCATCGATATCCGGAGAGAATCTTCCATTCAATGCTGCGTGACATTTCGCTCCAACGATCAAGTATTGAGATGCGCGTGGACCGGCTCCCCAAGAAATGAAATCTTTTGTGATCTGCGGCGCAAACTCACTATCCTTTCGAGTTTTTCCAACCAAGCGAACAGCGTATTCCAAAACGTTGTCAGGAACCGGAATGCGGCGGATCAATTCTTGGTATTGCGCAATCTGCTCACCGTTCAAAATGTGCTTTAGATGGATCTTCGTATCTGAAGTGGTTGCTTTCACAATGGCCAACTCCTCAACAAAGCTTGGATAATCCACCCAAATATTGAACATGAAGCGGTCTAATTGTGCCTCTGGTAATGGATACGTTCCTTCTTGTTCGATCGGGTTTTGGGTAGCTAACACGAAAAACGGATGAGGTAAGTCATAGGTTGTCCCTGCAGCGGTTACACGACGTTCCTGCATCGCTTCCAACAATGCCGATTGCGTTTTTGGAGGAGTACGGTTGATCTCATCCGCCAAAATGATGTTGTTGAACAATGGTCCCTTGATGAACTTGAATTGACGCGAATCATCCAAGATCTCTGAACCAACAATGTCACTAGGCATTAAGTCAGGTGTAAACTGAATACGGTTGAACGACAATCCTAAAGTTTGAGCGATGGTGTTCACCAAGAGTGTTTTCGCCAATCCCGGAACTCCAACCAGCAAACAGTGACCACGTGAGAAGATCGAGATCAATACTTGATCTACGACGTCATCTTGCCCAACAATTACCTGGTGGATTTCTTGTTTAAGTGCTTTATAGTCTTTAACTAGTTGTTCAATAGCAGCTACGTCTGACATGTTCTTGCGTTTTTCAGTTAGTTAAGGTACCCACACATTTTGGAAAACACAGCCTTTGAAGCTGTCATCAATGCGAATATAAGCTGTTGAAATGCGAGATTTTGTCCACTTCAGGATCGCTTGATTGCGTTTTTCTTCTTCGGCAAATGAGCGGAACATTGGATAATCATCCTTTAAGTTGGCAACATGCGGTTGCGTACGTTCAGTCAAGCGAACAATGCGAATACCTTGTTTGCGCTCCATGAAGTCGAAATACAGGTCGGGTTGTGTAACCTCATTCATTCCTAAAGCATCAGTTAATCGAAACATCATTGGATCAACTTGATTGATGTCTTCTATACTCCAACGTTGTTCTCCTGTGATTGGATTCAAAATCGTACCGTTGTTCTCCTTCGTTCCTGGATCGTTTGAATAGATGCGAACAGCGTCTTCCCACGTGATCTTATTTGCTTTCAGATCATCATAACATTTTTGTAGACGAATAGCCGCGGCATCCAATGAATCCAATGAGAATTCCGGGATCACCAATATGTGGTTAACGATGTAATCATCTCCTTTTCTGTCCAACATCTGCATGATGTGATACCCATATTCTGTTTCGAAGATGTCTGAGATCTCACCTGGTTTTAATCCGTATGCAGTTTCCTCGAATGCTTTTACCATCATTCCACGAGTAGCTTCGATACGCCCGCCTTTTGCGGCACTTCCCGGGTCATCCGAGATACGGACAGCTTCGGCGGTAAATGAACGCTTGCCGGCCAAGATCATTTTTCGTGATTCTTCCAGTTCTTTATAGGCTCGTTCTTTATCTGCTTTCGTGATCGTTGGAAAAATGGTGATCTGTTGGAACATCAATTGAGAATTGATGAAAGGTAGACTGTCTTTCGGGATCTTCTTGAAAAATTCTTCCACTTCACGCGGAGAAACAGAGATGTTCCCGATTATCCCACGTTCAACTTCTTGTCCCTGTAATCGTTTTTTAATTGTTGCTCGGAACTCCTCTTTGATCTGGGATTTGGATTTGCCATAAAAAGATTCAATGGTGATCGGATTCCCTTTCTCATCCTTGGCATCTTTCATTTGTGCTTCAATGGCGCGCAAACGATTTTCCATTTCAGCATCCACTTGTTCGTCGGAAATTTGAACGGAGTCTAATTCTGCTTGATTCACCAATAAAAATTGATACATGAGATTCTCCAAGATCTGACATTCAGCATTTGCAGGAAGTTCTTCACCACTCTGTTTCATTAATTGCTTCTGTCCTTCGATCTCTGACAACAGAATGATATTGTCACCAACTTGAGCCACTACCTTGTCGATCACTTTGGTTTGTCCAAAGCCCGCAAACGCAGTAAATAAAGCACATAAAAGCAAAAACGCTGTATTACGCATAAGGTCTGAAATGATTAAGTTGCTAATTTCGGTTTTTGTTTCGACATGAGAGCAAGAACGGTCTAGTTTTTAGTTTATTTTATGAGCCCCAAACATAAAAAAAGGCCGGATCAACCGGCCTTTCAAAAATTCGATTCGTTTTATTTACCCAAGGAATACAAAACGTCTTTGTTAACAATGATCGGGTGTTTTTTGGCCAATTCCTCTAACCAGATCTTTTCCAAATAATTTTGGTAATCTGAAGTGGCTGCCCCTTTAGCCTCAGAAAGCAGTTTAGGTGCCGGAGCTATGATTTCGTCCACTTTCACAATGTAAATCTTGTTTTCGAAAGTATATGCCGGATTTACACCAACTTTAAGATCGCGACCTTTCAAGAATGGGGTAGATTCTACTTCAAACTTAGACGTACGAACTTTCAGGTTCAATTCAGATTCTTTGTTCACTTTCGCGATTACTGTTTTAGATGAAATGGTATCGCTTTTCAACAGGGCTGCTACTTGCTTCGCTACATCATCATTCAAACATTCGTACACGTAAGCATTGTAACGCTTGCCCCAAGTGTATTTGCTGTTGTTTGCAGCAAAGAACTCTTTCAATCCGGTTGTGTCTTTGATTGCTTTGTTCCAAACCTTGTCTGTCATGATCTCATACAACAAGATTCCGTCGTGGTATTCTTGCATCAAAGCTTTGAACTCAGGGTACTTTGTTTCTAATTGACGTTCTTCATAACCCAAGATCTCTGCTTTTTGCCAGTTTGCATATTGCTTCTCTACCAGGTTTTTGCTATCCATGCGTTTCACACCGCGGAAATTCTTCGCCAAATAAGCTGCAAATTGTTTTTGCGTGTACTTCTGATTTCCAAGGGTGAACATCACCTTATCGGTCTTCAAGTTATCCGCTTTCCAAGTTCCTTTGAAATAGTTTGAATCGATGTTCTGCACAAACCATTTGCTCGTTTTTTTGTAGCTGTCTTTAAACCCGTAATTGCTTTTCAATTTGGCTATAAACGATTGTTGCGTGATAATCGAACGCTCGTCTTTATTTACTTTCGCCTGAATCTCTTTTTTCAATTCATCGAAACTGCGCAATGGTGTCCAAGACAAACGCTTGATGATGTGGAACCCATATTCAGTTTTCACCGGTTTTGAGATCTCTCCATCTGTTTTCAAAGCGAATGCAGCTTCTTCGAACTCCAACACCATACGGGTAGTAGTTCCTGTTCCGAACAAAGGTAGTTCACCTCCTTTTTCCGCTGTTTGAGCATCGTCAGAAAATTCACTTGCAAGCGTTGCGAAAGACTCACCTTTCTGCAATTTTTCGTAGATCTCATTGATCTTCTTTTCTGCACTTTCGATGTCCTCAGGAGTAGCATCTTTACCGGTAGCAACCATGATGTGAGCGGCTTTCATCGTTCCACGAGCCGGACGTTGATCGACCACTTTCAAAATGTGGTATCCGAATCGCGAACGAACCGGATTGGAGATCTTGCCAATCGGTGTGTTATAAGCGGCTTCTTCAAATTGGAAAACCATTTGGAAGGCTGTGAAATATCCTAAGTCACCGCCATTGCGCTGAGCAGAGGGATCCTCTGAACCTCCTTTTGATTTCGCAACTGTAGCAAAGTCTTCTCCCGCTTCGATACGTTTTTTGATCGCCATGATGCGGTTGTATGCTTTCAGCGTATCTTCCGGACTTGCATTTTCATCTACTTTGATCAGGATGTGAGAAGCGCGCACTTCGGTTTGCATGCGATCGTATGCTTGCTTAACCAACGCTTTGTTTTGCGTGGAATCGATCAAGTAAGGTTGTGCAAGTTGCTTGCGGTATCCCTCCAATTCCTTTTTCAATTTTGGAATCGTGTCGTAACCCAAAGCTTCTGCTTCTGCCACTTTCAATTTGAATTTCTTGAAAAGCTCCATGTACTCGTCCAATGACTGCTGGTCGTACTTTGGATTGTTGTTGTTTTTCAAATAAATCTGCAGGAATTCGGATTTGCTAACCTTCTTTCCATCGATTTCTAGTACTGTGTCGTCTTTTTGAGCGCTAACTTGCAGCGATAAAAGCACTCCAAGTGCCAGAATTAATCTTTTTTTCATGTGGTGCAGTTGTTTTTTAGTTCAAACCAAGAACCCAAATTTAACACATTGTTCTGAAGTGTTTATGCTTTTGAGTCGTTTCTCTAGTTTTTATACGTCTTTAGAGATGCAATAAAAGAAAAAAGGTTGCCACGTTTCGAAAATCGAGCAACCTTTTAACAAGTATTTACAATTTATTTCAAGCTGTAATTCGGAGCTTCACGTGTAATTGTTACGTCGTGTGGGTGCGATTCGCGCATTCCTGCTGATGTGATGCGAACGAAGGTTGCACCTTTCAATTTGTCGATCGATCCAGCACCACAATAACCCATTCCGGCACGTAAACCACCGATGATCTGGTAAACCACTTCGAACAAATGTCCTTTGTATGGTACACGTCCAGAGATTCCTTCCGGCACCAATTTTTTCACGTCATCCTCTGCGTCCTGGAAGTAGCGATCTTTCGATCCTTTCTGCATCGCTTCCAAAGATCCCATTCCACGGTATGATTTGAATTTTCTTCCTTCGTAAATGATCGTTTCTCCCGGAGATTCTTCTGTTCCTGCGAACATGGATCCGATCATCACGATGTCAGCACCGGCAGCGATCGCCTTCACGATATCTCCGGTATAGCGAATTCCACCATCTGCGATCACTGGAACTCCAGTTCCTTCCAAGGCCAAAGCTACATCGTTCACTGCTGTCAATTGTGGAACTCCTACTCCTGCAATGATACGCGTAGTACAGATCGAACCAGGTCCGATACCTACTTTAACTGCATCGGCACCAGCTTCTGCCAAATATTTCGCAGCTTCTGCTGTAGCGATGTTTCCAACGATCACATCCAGATTTGGAAATAAGGATTTAACCTCTTTCAACTTCGTAACCACACCTTCCGTATGTCCGTGAGCAGTATCGATCACAACAGCATCAACACCTGCTTCTGCCAAAGCTTTTACACGGTCAATTGTGTCAAATGTAACCCCAACTGCCGCTGCAACGCGCAAACGACCGTATTGGTCTTTACACGAATTTGGATGTGTTTTTACTTTAATGATATCGCGGTAAGTGATGAGTCCGATTAAGCGGTTGTTCGCATCTACTACCGGTAATTTTTCAATTTTATTTTCTTGCAAGATCTCCTCAGCCGTAGCCAGACTTGTCCCATCTTTGGTGGTTACCAAATTGTCACTGGTCATCACTTCACGAACCGGACGATTGTGGTTTTTCTCGAAACGCAAGTCGCGGTTTGTAATGATTCCTTTCAAAATACGGTTATCATCCACAACAGGAATACCTCCAATTTTGAATTCCGCCATCAATTTCAGAGCGTCACCAACTAGTGCGTCTTCTGAGAGAGTTACCGGATCGAGGATCATTCCACTTTCTGAACGCTTAACTTTACGCACTTCCAATGCTTGCTCTTCGATGGACATGTTTTTGTGAATCACACCAATTCCACCCTGTTGCGCTAAAGCAATTGCCAGGTTGGCTTCAGTAACTGTATCCATCGCTGCAGATACGATTGGGGTATTGACCTCGATGTTTCGTGTCAATTTACTTTTCAATTGCACATCGCGTGGAAGAACTTGTGAAAAAGCTGGGACTAAGAGTACGTCGTCGTATGTGAGACCTTCTCTGACTGTGTTGAGATTGGACAGTGCCATGTATGAACCTATTTTTGCAATAAATTCCCGCAAAAGTAAGGTTTTTCAATGAGATTCAAATCGTTTTAGTAAGAATTTCGATTAAAAAATCATTAATTCAGGCTTCAGAACCTAAAAGTTTGTTAAACTGATCCATGTCATAAATAGTTGCAGGCATTTTTCGTAATCTTGTGTATGATGTTTGGAAGACTTGTACTTATTGGCCTGTTGACTTTACTTATTTCAGGCAAGGTGTTGGCTCAGGATCAGCAGCGGTTGATCCAGCTTTCTGGCGTGGTGGTTTCTGCTGATAGTTTGAATGAAATGCCTTATGCAACAGTATTTGATAAAACGGTGCGCAGAGGAACGATCGCGGATATTTATGGTTTCTTTTCGATGGTGGTACAGCCGGGTGATACGATCCTATTCAAATATTACGGGCACAAACCGTCTTCATTCATCGTTCCGGACACCTTAAAAGAGGATCGCTATTCAATCATTCACATGATGGAAATTGATACCCTGCAATTGCAAGAGGTTGTCATTTATCCTTGGCCTTCCAAGGAGGCATTCGCACAAGCGTTCGTCGAGATGAACCCGTATGAAGATGCCATGCTGAGAGCACAGAGATTATTATCCGGTCAAAGTTTGGCGAATATGGCAAACGGCGTTTCGAGCGATGCTTCGATTTCCTATGGCAATGTGATGACGCAACAGAATACGCGTTTGTACACCATGGGACAATCTCCGGTAAACAACTTGATGAACCCGTTCGCCTGGGCAACTTTCCTACAGAAATGGCGGAACGGAGAGTTGCAGCGTCAATAAGCTATTCAGCTAATCCTTTTTTGTAGCGTTCCAGGCAGCGATTTCGCGCGAACTGGTGATCAATGATTGGTTTCGGATAGGAATCCGTTCCGTATTCCGGTATCCATCTTCTAACGTATTTGAGCTCAGGGTCGAACTTTTGCAATTGACTTTCAGGGTTGAAAATGCGGAAGTAGGGAGCAGCATCACAACCAGATCCACTTGCCCATTGCCAACCTCCAACATTGCTCGCTAATTCGAAATCCAATAATTTCTCCGCGAAATAACGCTCGCCCAAGCGCCAATCGAGTAGGAGGTGTTTGGTTAAGAAACTGGCTACTACCATGCGTACACGGTTGTGCATGTGGCCGGTTGCATTCAGCTCGCGCATTCCCGCGTCAACAAGTGGGTATCCCGTTTTACCGGCACACCAGGCAACAAAGTGTTCTTCGTTCTTTTCCCATTCTATACGATCGTAAGCCGGTTTTATGGCTTTTTGCGCCGAATCGGGAAAGACGTAAAGGATCATTTGATAGAAATCGCGCCAGATCAATTCATTGAGATAGGTCTCGTTCGTGCGTATGGCTTGACGTGCTAGTTCGCGAATAGAAATAGTGCCGAAGCGCAGGTGAACACTCAATTTACTGGTCCCGTTGATCGCTGGAAAATTTCGGGTGTCCGCATAACGCCTTAATAGTTCATCGTTTGCGGTCTCTGGAGGAAAAATATGTAGTTCCTCATCTGTAAAACCAAGATCTTCTAAACTAGGGATGGGCTTTTCTTCTGTCGCGGGAGCAAGATATTGAGCATAGCGATCAACCGGATAGGAAGATAAATAGAAATCATTCAGCTTAGCTTTCCATTTGCGCATGTAGGGTGTGAAAACAGTGTAGGGTTTTCCATCGTCTTTCACTACCTCCAATTTTTCGAAGATCACATGGTCTTTGGCTCCTACAAAATCACAATTCAGTGCTTTTAATTTCTCAGCGATATATTGGTCGCGTTCTTTCGCATAAGGTTCGTAATCGCGATTTGTCACAAGGGCCTGATAGGACCCGTTTGCAACTAATTGAGGTAGAATTTTTTTGGGATTTCCGATGTAAACTTCCAATGCAGCGCCATGTTGCTTGTATGCCTCATGAAGGCGTTTTATAGCGTCGTGAATGAATCGAACGCGTTGATCATTTCGTGGCAGCAGGTCCAAGATGGTTGTATCGAAAATGAAAACGGGTTGTACCTGTCTTCCCAACTTTAGTGCTTTGTACAAACCGGCATTGTCATGAATGCGCAAGTCTCTTCGGTGCCAAAACAAGACTTTCATATGGTCAAACGACTTAGTTTCTGATCCGGTTTGGCATAGGAAAATTGCTCCAAGAATTGTCCGTTGTAATAGCTGTCCAATCCACCGACTGCGGCTAAATTCAGGTTTTCCAAATTGAGAAAGCCATTTTCGGTGAAACTGTTTTCAGGAAGGTAGACCTGTTTTACCAAGCCAACCAGTAAATGCGTGCCGTTAAACATCTTATGTTCTTCATGCAGTTCAAGGCCAATCTGAATAGGTGAATCGGCTACAAATGGAGCGAAAAAATCGTTCTTGAATTCCGGAGTAAGTCCGCAGGCTTCAAATTCACTTTCGTGTCGTTCGTAGCGGGCCGAAGCTTGATGAGCACGTTCATGTAAATGTGTGCTTACGGCATTGATCGTATAATAGCCAGTTTCCAAGATGTTCTCGTACGTGTGTTTTTCGACAGTCGTTGGACGATGGATCAAGCCGATGCATGCCGGATCTGCACCCAAATGAAATACTGAGCTGAATGGAGCACAGTTGAGTTGCCCTGAACTGTTTTTCGTCCCAATCAAATGCAGCGATTTATACCCTGTAAGGGCGTTGAACAGATGTGTTCTCGCTCTGCCTGTTACGGTTTCCGGAGTGATCAATTGCATGTTTCTGAAACAAGCGAGTCACGTAAAAGTTCAGCTATGGGAAATTAGAAAAACAAGTGGATCACGCCCATAACGGTAACAACCACTCCCACGATCGTCCCGATTAAGGTCATGCGGGTTGACTTACGCAAATACAGGAGAGAACAGAATATTACGGAGAACACACCAATGATCACGCACAACATACTTAGGGTATTCATGGTGTTTTCCATGCTCTGACGCAGGGAGATCGTGTATTCGGTGACTTGCAAATTGGTATTGTCGAGGTTCTTTAAAAAAGGAACCACGCCAAACTGATTGTAACTCGCTAAGAGCAAGCCAATCATAGAAATAACAAAACCGATGGCAGATAATGTACGCATGCGTTCAATTCAGTACAAATGTAAAAAAAGAATTCACATGCTAATTTCCGTCGTATTCAACGCCGTTGCGCGGAGTTTCCCACAAGCGGATGATCAGCTGGAGCTTATTGTCAATAAGAGGTCTTAAAATGTTCCAACAAACCATAGCGATGTTTTCCGCAGAGGGATTAATGTCTTTGAATTCCGTGCAATCCAGATTCAAATTGCGGTGATCGAATCGTTCAATGATCTCGTTTTTCACCAGATCGCTCAGGTCTTTCATGTCCATGACATAACCTGTTATTGGATCTACCGGTCCGTCCAAAACTACCTCAATGCGGTAATTGTGCCCGTGATAGTTGGGGTTGTTGCATTTTCCGAACACGCGTTCATTAGTCGCAGGGTCCCAATTGGGGTTGTGTAGACGGTGTGCAGCGTTGAAATTTTCGACACGAATTATTTTCATTGATCTAAAGCTCGTTTTAAGGCCGGCAAGGATTCGTTCATGATGATGCGGAACCACGCCGTAAAGTCTTGTGGATTTTCTTTCACTTCCATTTCAAGCCAATTCAGCGAAACCCATTTGGTGTCCATGACTTCCTCCGGATTGGGAACTCCGCCCGTATTGTGGTAACCGATGAGTACATGGTCCAATTCGTGCTCTGTGAGTTCGTTGTCCAGCTCTGCGTGATAAATGAAAGAAAATACTGGGTCTAAATTACAGCTAAAACCCAATTCTTCATGCAATCTTCTTTTTGCAGCATCGGCAATACTTTCCCCTGCACGCGGATGTGAACAACAGGTATTTGTCCATAATCCTCCAGAATGGTATTTTGAAAGGGCGCGTTGTTGCAGGAGTAATTCTTGATTTTCATTGAAGACAAAAACAGAAAAGGCACGGTGTAACATGCCCTTTTGATGTGCCTCCATTTTTTCCATGAGGCCAGTTTCCTGATCTGTTTCGTTTACGAGTATTACGTATTCCAATGCTTAAATCATATTGAGGTTATGTCGAACATAAGAAGTAAGGAACAAGCGATACTTCTTATTATCCGGAATTCGAATGCGTTCGTTCAAAATATGTTGCGCTTCAGTGCCCTGAATTTTGCGGAACAATTTGTAATAATAAATATATGCCATGTAAACACCAAATCGCGCGTCTTTAGGCAATTGTTTGATGCCCATGTAACCTTCGTGGAAATCTTTTTCAATGTCGGCTTCGATCTCTTTTTTGACAGTTGCATTGAACTCACTCAAATCTACACCTGGGAAATAAGTTCTTCCCAATTCGTGGAAATCAGCACGTAAGTCGCGCAAAAAATTGATCTTTTGGAACGCTGATCCCAATTTCATGGCAGGTTCTTTCAAGCGCTCGTATTCGGCTTCGTTTCCGCGCACAAAAACTTTCAAGCACATCAAACCTACAACCTCTGCTGAACCTAGAATGTATTGTTCATATTTCGACTGATCATAAGCTTTCTTGTCCAGGTCCATTTCCATGGAATGCAAGAAGGTTTCTATCAGTTCCATTGGGATCTGGTACTTGTTCACCGCCCATTGAAAACTGTTCAAGATAGGGTTTAACGAAATACCTTTTTCAATTGCCTCGAACGTCTGTTTTTTGAAATCGATCAACAACGCTTCTTTGTCGTATTCGTGAAAAGAGTCAACGATTTCATCGGCAAAGCGCACGAATCCGTAGATCGCATAGATCGGTTTGTGCAGATCTTTCGCCAAGAATGAAATTCCAAGTGAAAAAGATGTGCTGTAGCGCTTTGTTGTCAAAGCACTCATTTCATGGCTGATATTGTCGAATAATCGTTTCATAGCTCGTTATGGTAAAGATGTCAATTGTGGTCTTTCATTTCTTGGATCAACTTGTTGGCAACCACTTCTCCGGAAATGATGGATGGAGGAACGCCTGGACCCGGCACGGTCAACTGTCCCGTGTACAACAAATTGTTCAACTTTTTGTTCTTGATCTTTGGCTTTAAAAATGCAGTTTGTCGTAGGGTGTTCGCCAATCCGTATGCATTTCCTTTGAAGGCATGATAATCATTCTTGAAATCGCTGATGCAAAAGCTGCGTTTGTAAACGATATTATCCTTGATCGAAGTACCAGTATGTTGTTCAATCCGTGTGATCAAAAGGTCGAAATATTTTTCGCGCATTGCATCAGAATCTTCCAAATCCGGTGCAATTGGTATCAATAAGAATAGGTTCTCATGTCCTTCCGGAGCCACTGTGCTATCAGTTTTAGAGGGGCAACTTACATAGAACAACGGATCGCTTGGCCATTTTGGATTTGTATAGATCTCCTCGGCGTGTGGAGCAAATGGTTTGTCGAAAAACAAATTGTGGTGTAATAGGCCATCAACCTTTTTATTCAGTCCTACATAGAATAGCAGGGAAGAAGGCGCCATGACGCGTTTGTCCCAATACTTATCCGAATAGTTGGCTTTCTCTTCCAGCAATTTTTCTGTATGTCTGTAATCTGCTCCAGAAACGAAGTAATCTGCTTCGATCTTTTCTTCGCCGCAATATGCGGCAGTGATCTGTTTACCACTTGTTTCAAAACGGGTAACTTCTTTTCTTGTATGGATAACCACTCCTTGTTCTTTCGCGATCTGCTCGAAGGCCTTGATGAATTCGAACATGCCTTTCTGTGGGTACCAAGTTCCCAATTGCATGTCTGCATAGTTCATCAATGAATACAACGCCGGTGTGTCTTTCGGCGTTGCCCCCAGGAAAAGGATCGGGAATTCCAACAAAGAAAGGATCTTTGGATGCGAGAAGTAGCCGCGAATGTATTTCGCAAAAGAAGATAGCAAGTGCATTTTTACCAAGCCGCCCATTACGCGTTTGTCGGCAAATTCCCATAAGGAAAGACTTGGTTTGTGTACCAATTCACCCATTCCCACTTCGTACTTGTATTTGGCATCCTTTAAAAAGGTGCGCAATTTCTCTGCGCTTCCCGGTTCGTGGTGTTCAAACCACGCTTCCAGTTCGTTCATGTCGGCAGGAATATCGTCTTGTGAACCATCCTCCCAAAATATTCTGTACGAAGGGTCTAAACGGATCAGTTCGTAGAAGTCTCTTGAAGTGTGCCCGAATTGCTGATAGAATTTCTCAAACACTTCCGGCATCCAGTACCAAGACGGACCCATGTCGAACACAAAGCCATTGTCTGTAGCGAACTGACGTGCTCTCCCACCAATTGTTTCGTTCTTTTCGTATATATGCACTTCATGACCTGCCTTTGCTAAAAAGGAGGCACAAGACAGACCGGCAATACCCGATCCCAAAACTGCTATTTTCTTCTTTTGTTTCATTTAGTTAGAAAGGTAGGCATAATCAGGGAGTACATCCATCAGTTTTTTACGAGCGATGAAAATTCGACTCTTAACGGTACCGATCGGAATGTTCAATTCGTCAGCGATCTCCTTGTATTTGAAACCTTGATGATGCATTTCGAATGGTCTTTTGTACTCATCATTCAAATTGCCTATGTGTGTTTTCAATTCCTTACCCAACAAATAGTCATTGGTGAAATTGGTTTGATCTCCCGCGTTCGACAACAAGTGAAGGTCTTTGGAATGATCAAAGATTGTCCCTGATTTCACTTTGCGGCGATACTGATTGATAAAGATGTTGCGCATGATCGTAAATACCCATGCCTTGAAATTTGTTTGAGGCGTGTAGTAATCACGGTAAGAGATTGCTTTCAACATTGTTTCTTGTGTGAGGTCTTTAGCATCCTCCTCATTTCGCGTAAAGGTCATAGCAAATGACTTTAAGTAAGTTTCCAAGCGAATGAGTGCATCGTTAAATTCTAGCGTAGACATATGTAATTGTGTTTAACAAAATGAATAAAACATTAAACAAAACTGTTCAACAAAACAATGAAAAGATTAAACAAAAACAAAATTTTCGAATAAGAAAATTTGTTAATTTTTTCATTAACACGTTGGACAGCCTATTTACGCTGGAAAAAACGATCTAGATTTTCTCTGTAAGTTCCTCAATATTGTGGAACGTTTCGATTGAGGAAGGAATAATTTCCTGATTTTGTTTAATCTGATACCCGGAAACCAAGATCTTGGCATCCGTTTCTTTTTGCAATTTTTCGAAATAATGTTGTAAGTAGGCGCCATCCACAGCTGTCAACCAGGAAGAAATGATGTGCGTTGGCTTTACGAATTCGATACTCTTTAATAAAGAATCATAGGGGAGGGCCTGACCTAAATAAACGGTAGATTTCCCCAATTTGCGCAAATGGTAATAAAAGAAAAGCAAGCTGAGTTCGTGCCATTCGTGTTCCGGTAGGTACAACAAAATGCGCTCCTCAGTGGATTCTGGTATCGGTAATAGATCGATCTCGGCTATAATTCGCTGACGGATCAAGTTCGAAATGAAATGCTCTTGAGCAGGATTGATGGTTCCAACGATCCACATCACTCCTATTCGCTCCAAAAATGGAATCAGATAACTGTCGTATACCTTTTGAATGCCGTATTGATTTGTAAGTTCGTGTATCGTACTGCGAAATACGGCTTCATCCATTTGCAGGAGGGCAACAATCAATTGATCTATCGCACTGTCTTGTTTGTCTGGAGAGGACAAAGCTTTTGCTCTATCATGAATTTCCTTTTCCGACATTTCAGCAATACGCGAAATTTTGATGCCGTGTCGATTCAACAATGAAACATTCAAAAGCAGCAACAACTCTCCGTCAGAATATGACCTAATCTGGGTCTCAGTACGCTCAGGACGCAAAATTCCATACCGCTTTTCCCACATACGAATGGTATGCGCTTTTATGCCGGTAAGTAACTCCAGATCTTTGATTTTGTACACTGCCATGGCTCTTAAACAAATCGCTTCACAAAATGTTTACACGACTTGAAAAATAAAACTGGCGGCAAATATGATAAAAAAAGTATATTTGCAGCGATTGGCTCTTATTATTCTAAGGAAGGAGGTTGATTATCAAGAAAATAAAAATGGTTATGAAATACTTACCTCTATTTTTGTTCTTTATTGCCGGAGTGTTGTTCACGGGATGTGGCGACAGTTCTGAAGACACGGAATTGACAGACGAAGAGTTGTACGAATTCCAAGGTTTCAATATGACCCCTTATGACATTCCTGTGATGATCATGTTGCCGGACGAAACGGCTAACATTGGTGCATCTACAAAGCCGGAAGTGATCCACGTAGAAGATGATTTCAAATGGGAATTGCACGTTGGACCTAATTTTCACATGATCATCGATGATTGGGGATCTGATCGTAAAATGGTGGTAGACGAGAAAAAGCGTTTGGCGGGATTGAATTTCTACAACATCAAATACTTGGTAGATGAGCCGGATTTTATCTTGTACGAACAAACGTTGAAAGTAGATGGTAAAAAAGGTGTTTCTAAGAAAGTAGGTGTGGAGCACAAAACCTACCACGTATACGGTCAAAAAGTGATCAACGACATTACTTACGTTTTCCGCAGCCGGGATGAAGGTTACGAAAAAGTGATTATCGACTTGATGGCGAAATCGGTGAAATCGGTGAAGCCAATCGGAGGAGCGAAGTAAAAAAATATATAACGAAAAAAAAACCGGAGCATGTCTCCGGTTTTTTTATGTCTGTACTTTTCTTATTTGTCTTTCATGACCATGCGGATCGTATGACGCGTGCGTTGCTCTAGCAAGATCTCCTTGTCTTTTGTTACGCGATCAATCGTAGCTTGATCGTAATGACGGATCGTGACCAATTCCAAGCCTTCGTTGTAGCGAACTTCGTATTGGTCCTTAAATTTCTCCAGAAGACTTGTCGGTTCCGTTTTGCTGCGATCAAACAAGATAGAAAAGCTCAAAGCAGAATTTTGCATCAAGTTGATCTTTACACCGTAATATGCCAACTGATTGAAGATATCTCCTAGATTCTCCTCCACGATGAAAGAGAAGTCTTTTGGTGTGAACGACATCAATACCTGATCCATTTTGAAAATGAAGGAAGGCACCAAATGATCGAATGCTCCTGAAGATTGGATCTCAGTCCCTTCTGCATGCGGATCAATGAAGGATTTCACAAATAGCGAAATGCCTTTGTTCTGCAATGGTTTGATCGTTTTCGGGTGTATAACCGTAGCTCCGTAATATGCCAACTCGATTGCCTCTTTGAAAGAGATCTTATGCAATTTCACGGTATCGTCGAACCATTTTGGATCGGCATTCAACATCCCCGGAACGTCTTTCCAGATCGTTACATCTGTCGCATTGTTGCAGAATGCCAAAATTCCGGCTGTGAAATCGGATCCTTCTCTTCCCAAAGTTGTAGTGAATCCTTCAGATGTGTGACCGATGAATCCTTGTGTGATCGCAATGCGCTTCGTTTTTAACTCTGGTAACAAACGCTCTTGCACCAATTGTTGAGTTTTAGCCCAGTCCACTTCTCCTTCACGGTACTCGTGGTTGGTGCGGATCAATTTACGCGCATCGGCCCAAACGGTAGGGTGACCTTCTTCTTTCAGGAATGCCTCCACGATCATGGTTGAAATGACTTCTCCCAAGGATACGATCTGGTCGTACTCAAAGTTGTAATTGTCAGAAACCGGCAAGTGAAAGCGTTTCTTCAATCCTTCAAAGATGTCCTCTAGTTCTTTATAAATGGTATAATGCGGTTCCGGGAATAATTCGCCACAAATGTGCAGGTGGAACTGGTAGCGGTCTTCCACCAATTCGAGGTATTTTTTTTCGTCGCGCTTCCAAAGTGCATCCACGATCTCTTCCATGGCATTCGTGGTCTTGCCCATGGCTGAAATCACCACGATGAGTTGGTTGTTTGGAAAAAGCGAAAGGATGTGCGATACATTGCGCACAGCATTGGCATCTTTCACCGATGCCCCTCCGAATTTAAATACCTTCATGACGCGAAAATTTGCACAAAAGTAGTGAGATAGGGGGTTGGTGCTACTGATTGTTCTTAAAAATCACAAGATGTGAAAAAAATGATTGGGATTTTCTTGTTCAATTTTATAACTAAACTGACTCTAAATCCTTTGATGATCTTACTTTTCTTTTTCCGCAAAAGAAGAACAAGCATCGCTTGTGAAGACAAAGTACAGGCAAATCTATGATTGCCGTTGTACGAGGAAGTAAACAAAAGAAAACTCGACGCTGTTTGTCCGGTAATGCGTTTCAATTGCGCAAATGCGACCGTTTCAGTGATCTCTGACTCAATCGTCAGAGCTTCTTCACGGTGCCCGCTTTCCACTGCATTCCACTTTTTCCGTACAAAAGGCGTCATCCTTCTGAGTCAAATATGTTTTAAGGGCAGAATTCAGTGTGTTTAATCTAATCCTTGTTATCCGCTTGCAATTATGTAAGAAGGTTGTGTCTTTTTGTTATTTTTAATTTGTCCGATTTATTTTAACTCAGGTTGGTGTCTATGAAGTCGAGATTATTCATTTTGTGTTTCGCGTTGCTATGTCGAGCTCATGTCTTTGGACAAAGTTTGGCTGATTCTGTTGTCGACGGTGTATATATTCAGGAAAGGAACCTCATCAATGGAAAGTACTTGTCGAGAATGGCCGAACCAGTGACTGTCAAACTTGTAAATGCTACCGGACACGATATCAGGGATGTGATTTTTTATAATGTTTACTTTCCGATATTGGAAAAGGATAGTGCAACAGCGTTCTTTCACGTTCCCAATTACATGCCGTCGGACTTTGTTTCAGGAAAGATAAAAGAAGTAAAAATAGATAACGGAAATTGGATTTGGCATTGTAAAGGCGTTCCATACAACTATGAAAACAAGACGTTAATCCTAGAGATTGTCCTGGAAGATTCGGAATTTGTTTCAGCTGCTTTTCGACTGAATACACGAATATCAGCGGTTGTTGAATGAATGTTTTACAGATTGCTATTTGTATTTAAATATGTGACTTTTTGGTAGGTATGACAACAAACAATCTTTTTACGGTGCTCTATTCCTTTAAAGTTCCAGAGGAAGAGGCGGATGAGTTCATTCAGGTTTGGTCGGAATTGACACAACTGATCTATGAATACGAAGGAAGTTATGGCTCCCGTCTGCACCGAGCATCTCCCGGACATTTTATCGGATACGCGCAATGGCCAAGTAAAGAGGTCTGGAAAAATTCCGGAAATCATCTTCCGGATTCTGCAACAGCATTGAAAAAGCGCATGCGTGAATTATGTTCAGAAATAAAAACGGAATTTGAGATGGATGTAGTACAGGATCGCTTAAAAACCGAACCTTATTCCAACTAAAAAGGACCGCCTCTGAGAGACAGTCCTTTTACAATGTTCGGGGGTGTGCTTATTTCTTAGCTTTCATTACCAAGTTCAATTCGAAACCTACTTCCGGTTTTACGTATTGATCTTTCTTTCCAGTTTCTTTTTCTTTCTCCAAGTTAGGTTTGAAACCATTCAAGTCTAAAGAAGAGAAATCAACTGTGAATTTTCCTTTTGCTGTATATGCGTCAGCAGTTTTCTTGATCGTTACCGGGATCTTTGTCGTAAGATCTTTTCCACCGATCTTCAAAGTAGCATCCATTTCGTTTCCTTCGATGCTGTTGATCGTTACTTCTACGTGCGGGAATTTAGCCGAGTTGAAGAAATCCGGAGAAGAAAAATGACCCAATAGATCGTTTGCTCCTGTTTCTGGTGTCAACTCACTTTTGATCGTACCCATATCCACTTTGAACATTCCTTTTTCAAAGGTCTCGCCTTTAAAGCTCAATGTACCTTCAGAAACAGCTACTGTTCCATTGTGGCTGTGTGATCCATCTGCGTAATCACCTTTCCATTTCAATTCGGTTGCTTTGGCATCCAATTCATACGTTACTGCTTCCTCAGCCGCTTCTGTAGCGCCTCCACATGCTGTCATGCCAAATGCGATCAATGCAATACTTGCTGTAAATAATCCAATTTTTTTCATGGTGTTTTGTGTTTTGATTTGCACAAATGTAACACAAATTAATTACCATGGTAATAAAAACCATAAAAAATAGTATTCAACAGTATTAAAAAAAAGTTGTTCATCTTTTTTAGAATAGGAGTAGCAATCGTTTCGGGCTTTGAATTATTTTCGTATCGATGAGTAAGCAAGTAGAACAAGCAAGCAAAAAGGGGCTTCAAACCAGCTACGTTTCCACGATCATTGGAATCTCGTTGGTATTGTTCCTGATCGGTCTCGTATTGGCAGGAGTAATGGGGCTGGGATCGATCGAGCGTCAAGCTCGAGAAAGTTTACATGGCGACTTGTTCTTCGATGTGCAGTACAATGCTGCCGATATCAAACAAGTGGAGCAAGAATTGAAATCCTGGGATTGCTTTCGCGAAGTGATCTTCGTTTCACCGGACCGCGCCATCGAGGAGTTCAAAGGAACAGATGAAAATGCCGAAGAGATCCTGGCGATCTTCGGAGGTGAAAATCCGCTGCCACCAACCATTAATTTCCGTCCAACCAGTGATTACGCAACCAAAGCGGGTATGGAAGGTATTAAAAAACGTATTCTTGCGAAGTATCCGGGAATGGTGACAGAAGTGAATTACGACGCTTCAGCGGTAGAAGATGTGAATTTGGGTTTCAAACAGATCGTCTTCCTTATTTTGGTAGTTGCTGCTTTACTCATCTTGGTGGCTATTGCGATGATCAACAATACGATCCGATTAGCGCTTTATGCCCGACGATTTACGATCAAGACCATGCAGTTGGTGGGGGCGACCAGTGGGTTCATCCGCCGACCATTCCTGCGTCAAGCCATTTTTCAAGGTGTGATCGCCGGAATCATTGGAATGGCTTTGTTAATGACTGTTTTCTTCGCAGTGAACAATATCCTGGATATCATCGAGATCGATCTTTCAATGTTAGAATTGGCGGTGCTTTTCGCTGCCTTATTGATCATCGGGTCCTTACTGACCTTAATTTCCACTTGGTTCGCTCTTAACAAGTATTTGCGAACTAAATTGGATGATTTGTATTAACTTAGCCGTTCAATTGACATCTATGAGCAATTTTGATTTTCCAGTAAAGAAAGAAAACGTGCGCATCATCCTGATCGGGTTGGTTGTGAATATCCTTGGTTACCTATTGATGATCGGCGGTGGATCTGATGATCCTGCAAAGTTCGACGCCAATGAGTTGTTCTCAACAATGCGTATTACTGTTGCTCCTATTTTGATCGTTCTTGGTTTCGGGATCATCATCTACGGGATCATGAAGAAGAACAAATCATCGAACTCAGAAGAATAATCCATGAATTGGTTTGAAGCTGTAATTTTGGCGCTCATTGAGGGCCTTACCGAGTTTTTGCCGGTTTCATCAACGGGTCACATGATCTTAGGATCTGCTTTCATGGGTATCGGAGAGGATGACTTCACCAAATTGTTCATCATCGTGATTCAGTTGGGAGCTATTCTGGCGGTTTTCGTGTTGTATTTCAAGCGCTTTTTTCAATCGATCCATTTCTATTTGAAATTGATTGCGGCCTTCATTCCGGCTGCTGTTTTTGGCGTTTTGTTCTCGGATAAGATCGATGAGTTACTCGAAAGTCCTATGGCGGTTGCAATCTCCCTGGTTGTGGGTGGAGTGATCTTGCTGTTCGTTGACAAGTGGTTCAATAAACCGCGTGTCCACGATATGGAGGACATGACTTATTTGGACGCATTGAAAGTTGGATTCTTCCAGTGTATCGCTATGATTCCGGGAGTTTCCAGATCAGGTGCTACGATCGTTGGGGGAATGAGTCAGAAAATGAGTCGCAAATTGGCCGCTGAATTTTCGTTCTTCCTGGCCTTACCAACCATGTTGGGAGCAACGTTGAAAAAATCCATGGATTATTTCGAAGATCACGGAGCTTTAACGAGCGGCGAGATCCAGAACTTGGTTATCGGAAACGTTGTTGCCTTTATTGTTGCGATCATCGCCATCAAAGCGTTTATTGGATACCTGAATAAAAACGGATTCAAAATATTTGGTTGGTACCGCATCATTGCCGGATTGATCATTCTGATCTTATTGCTTTCGGGCGTTGAATTGAAAGTGATCTAAGATGCTGACAGAATTTGCTCAAGGAGCCACGATCTTAGTCGACAAACCCCTGCACTGGACATCCTTTGATGCCGTAAACAAATTGCGTTGGAATCTGCGCAAGCGTTTGGGCGTGAAGAAACTGAAAGTTGGTCATGCCGGGACACTCGATCCATTGGCCACCGGATTACTCATCATTTGTATCGGAAAACATACGAAATTGATCGAAGGGATCATGTCGGATGAGAAAACCTATACAGGAACCATCCTTTTGGGAAAAACCACACCGAGTTTCGATCTGGAGACAGCTTACGATGCTGAATTTCCCTTGGATCATATTACCCCGGAATTAATGGAGGAGGTGAGATTGACCTTCTTGGGCGAACAAGATCAGGTGCCTCCACTTTTCTCTGCAAAATTGATCGACGGTAAGCGTGCTTATGACATTGCGCGTGCCGGAAAAACGGTTGAAATGAAAGCGAATCGCATTACGATCTCTGACTTTCAGATCGACACGACGAACTTTCCGGAAATTCGTTTTGAAATTACGTGTTCAAAGGGTACTTACATCCGTTCCATTGCGAGTGATTTTGGCAAGCGTTTGAACTCCGGAGGAACCTTGATCGAATTGCGCAGAACAAAATCTGGGGCGTATTTTGTAGACAATGCGCGCTCTGTAGAGGATTGGATCACATTCTTCGAGGAGCAGCCCTTGTAATCGCCTCTCAATTGTATTATATTTGCAGTCCTTTTTGTTGAATAAAAAGGTTATACCAATACTTTTCTTAGATGGATAAAATGAAATTATCTGAGTTCAGTTTTGATCTTCCGGAGGAATTGATTGCTGAATACCCTGCTGACAACCGCGATGAGGCCCGTTTGATGGTGATCCACCGCGAAACCGGAAAGATCGAACACCGTTTGTTCAAAGACATCCTTGAGTACTTCAATGACGGAGATGTGATGATCATGAATAACACACGCGTTTTCCCTGCTCGTATGTACGGAAACAAAGAAAAAACAGGAGCAAAGATCGAAGTGTTCTTGTTGCGTGAATTGAACCGCGAAAGTTTGTTGTGGGATGTATTGGTAGATCCGGCTCGTAAGATCCGTATTGGAAATAAATTGTACTTCGGTGACGACGATTCGTTGGTAGCTGAGGTAATCGATAACACCACTTCTCGTGGCCGTACCTTACGTTTCTTGTTTGACGGACCTTACGAAGAGTTCAAAGCGAAGATCACCGAGTTGGGTGAAACGCCACTACCGCGTTATATCAAACGTGATGTTGAATCAACTGACGAAGAACGCTACCAGACTATCTACGCGAAAGAAGAAGGAGCCGTTGCTGCACCTACGGCAGGTTTACACTTCTCACGCGAGTTGATGAAGCGTTTGGAATTGAAAGGGATCAATTTTGCTGAAATCACGTTGCACGTAGGTTTGGGTACTTTCCGTCCGGTAGAGGTGGAAGACTTGACGAAGCACAAAATGGATTCTGAGCAAGTGATCATCAATCAAAAAGCCGCGGATATCGTAAACGAAGGAAAACGCAACAAGCGCAAGATCTGTGCGGTTGGAACAACTGCTATGCGTGCGATTGAAACTTCAGTTTCTACTGACGGGATGTTGAAGCCATTTGATGGTTGGACGAACAAGTTCATTTTCCCTCCGTACGATTTCTCAATTGCAGATTGTATGGTAACGAACTTCCACACACCGCTTTCAACGTTGTTGATGATGATCTCAGCGTTCTGCGGACACGACTTAATGATGCAAGCTTATCAAGAAGCGATCAAAGAGAAATACCGTTTCTATTCTTACGGAGACGCGATGTTGATCTTGTAATCTAACGAACATACTTTTAAAAAACCGTTGACCTCAGTTGACGGTTTTTTTTGTTAATAAGCGCCAAGGGACAACAACACAAGTGTACACGCAATTTCTGCTTCGATGCCCGCTGCCCGAACTTGTTGAATGAATTCCGCATCCTCCGTGCCCGGATTGAAGATCACACGTTGTGGTTTCAGAGCAATGATCTTGTCGCGTAACGGAATACTGTTATTCGGTCCTACGTAAAGCGTCACGGTATCCACGTCCCATTGATCATTCCAGACTGTCTCAATGGGAACATCCAGAACAGTTCCCGGACGTTGTCCAAAAGCTACCACTTCATGTCCGGCCTGTCGCAAGGCATGAATGGCGCGATAAGCATACCTTTCCGGATTCGTACTTGCACCAACAACCAAGGTTCTTTTCATGATCAATTTTTCTTGAATTTACATAGAAGCCACGAAAATAGGGTAATTTTGCCGTGTGTTACAACATCTTTTAACGATCATATCGGATGAACTGGCGGCGCTTTTTGAATTGAAAAAAACAGAGCGACTTTGGCATATTCCAGTGCTGGCTTCCATCTGTGTGGGTGTACCGGTATTCATGGGTTGGTATTTCAATCACTTGTCCTATGGTGTTATTGCCTGCACCGGAGGTTTGGTGATCTTGTACATGCCGGCAACAGGTTTGCGCCTCCGTATGATCACGATGCTTGCTTGTTCGTTTGGGTTTTTGATGGCATATACCGTGGGGATCTTGTTCAGTTTTCATCCGCTCGTCTTTGCATTCGTTCTGGCAATTTTCGCTTTTGCAGTGCATTTTGCAACGGGAATTTTATCCTTAAGGCCACCGGGAAATTTCTTCTTTGTCATGTTGGCCGTGATTGCCGGATGTCAGCCTTTTGAATTGCAGACTATCCCATTGAAGATTGGTTTAGTTGCCTTGAGCACCATGTTCGCCTGCGTTCTTGCTTTCTTTTACAGTTGGTGGGCAATTCATCGTTATCCGCCAAAACGTGTTC
>CAYLJB010000031.1:23365-24894 GCA_964383785.1 uncultured Fluviicola sp. | reverse complement strand
GAGGAACTCGATGCATTTACCAGAGAAATTTCTAAGTTACAGGCTGGTTCAGAAATGTTAGAAGATGAAAAGAAAAACTCGCTTAGTTTTTCCGCCGAGAGTTTTAAAATTTGGTTCAAAGACCTGAAAGCAACAAATGCCGTTTATAAGATAAAGGATGGAAAGGAAACACTTGAAGTGACTGAAAATATCGATTTGTCGAAGGTAAAACATGTCAAAACCGTGCGCAATAAATCGATAGGAATTCTTGAAATTTACTTTATTGCTGACTATAATCTAAAAACAGATTTGTACACGGATGGCAAAAAAATAAAAAGTGAAACCGTTACGGTCTTAAAGCTTTATTGCAACAATAATGATTTGGAGCAACCTAGCCCAAATCTTGATCTATTGCTCGAAAATGTGGTTGGTGCTAGTGATCAGATAAAGATTCACAAAGGAATACTGAAAAAGGAAGCCTCAGCAGATTTGCAAAAGAAATGGCATCGTTTAGTAAAAACCCCTTTCCCGGAGTCCATAAATGCTTACAATGCATTTTTTAAGGAACATCCAAAATCGGTCTATGCTATAGAAGCCCAAGCACGCTATGCCTATTTCAAGCAACTTAAAGACCGACAAATTGAAGTGGATAAATTAGTCTCGAAACAATATTCATTAGTAAAAGAAAATTTTGAAACAGGTCTGCTGAGCTACAAAAACTACCAATCGTTCCATATTGCTGACTCTATATTATCAAAGATTATCGTTTCTTACTCATTAGAAGAGCTTGGTGGTACTCGAAGAAATGATTTCATTGCTTTTCGTAATGAATTACGAGAGCGCTATCATTGGAATAAGTCTTATTTTCAAAATAAAGATCAAGTTGTTTTATACGACAGTCTGAATACAATTGCCATGTTCTTGTCAAACAAACACTTTAAAGCGGATGTAAACATGGCTCCTTGGGCTGTTTGGGGTGTGGGTAGTGGTGTTAGCTATGTTACTTTTTTGATTGGAATCATTGGAGGAAACAAGAAATTATGGAAGGGATCTTTGGTAGTTATGGGAATTAGTTATGCAATTCTCGGTATTAATTATCTACGCATTAAATCGCTTGAAAGAAAAAAGAACAAGGCGGTTTCTGAGGCAAGCAAAGCCAGGGAACCTATTAATGAACTTATAACCATGCGCGATAAAGCGCTAAAAGGGGAGAAATTTCATGGGTTTCCCATTATCATTCTCAGCGAATAACTAATTAATCAAAACATGAAAATACTTTCAATTCTTTTTTCCATTCTTTGTGTTCATTCCTTTATGGCACAAACACATAATACAAATTGTGTCAACTGTCACATGAACAAAAATTATAAAGAACTCACGACTAACACAGACAATTGTCGCTGTGAGGTATGTGCATCCCGTGAAAAAAAAGAAAATGAAGCTCGGTTAAACGAGGATCTTCGAAGAAATGAGGCCAGTCTAAAAGAAGAACAAAAGAAAGCCTTGGAGGAGGCAAAAAAACGAGAAGACGAAAAAAAACAGGAAGACGC
>CAYLJB010000031.1:0-23265 GCA_964383785.1 uncultured Fluviicola sp. | reverse complement strand
CATCAAAAGAGCCAGAAAAGCCCAAACAACCTGTTATAGCAAAAAAAAATACGCTGGATTGCGCCGGAGAATTTTCTGATTGGTTGTTCATTCAAAGTGATAATGCACTTCAGTTCAGAATGCGCCGCGTAAAAGATATTGGTGACACTTCGGAATTTGAAGTACAATTCAGGATTAACTTTGAGGATCCTATCTTTTGTTCACATCCTGATTGCAAGGGATATGTATTGGCTTTTGGTGTTCCGTCACTTGATAGGAAGCAAACAATTTTTTATCACTATAAATTTTATAATTCCTTTAAGGGCATTTATACAATGCCTGTAAACATAAAGGTTCAAATGAACTTCCCAGATGGTTATTATCGCTTTTTAACCAAGAAAGATGGCTTCATGTATTCCAGTGCGACCGGTGATAAAACAGGATTTTTTGAGCTTTTCTATAATTGTGTAGATCAAATCAACACCAATCCGAATGTTTCTAATAGATGTGGCCCTGGGGGGTATCGCAATATTTTTATCGAAAGCAAAGCTGTTGTCGTACAATAAAATGTATCACCCCATTTCGGATTCCAACCACTTTTTTCAAGGACAATTGTTTGCTAATAAATAGAGCGTATTCTGAATTTTTTGAGTTAGTCCTTCTTGGCCACTGATGTTTATTCTAAAACTAGCTTCAGTACTGGCTATAAAAACAGGATCACTTTGAACATTTTTTTTATGTTTCTTTTTTGTTCCTGGTATTTTTTTCTTCTCGATCAGGAAGTCGTTTAAATAAAAATATGCAAAAATCAAATGTATTTGCAAGTCTTTGACCGGCATTTTGAAGCTATACAGATCTCTCTGAACAGGAGAAATTGGTTTACAAATGAATGTGATATTACACGAATCTACTGAAACACCGCCTAAAATCCAATGTTCTGATTCAAATCGTTCGGTCAAGGTGGACTTCAACCATGAAATCGTATCCGAATTAGTTTGAGCACCTATTTGTGTCCCAAAAAGAACAAACAATAAAAAAACAAATGTCTTTTTCACCAGGGTAATTGAGTTATCCACGGACACACATGCAGGCAAGTGGCTTACTCCACGTTCTTATACCTATTTTTCCTTCCTCGATAAGGAAAAGTTTCAATGTCTCCACTGTTTTATTGAACAAATATTTTTCGAGCGGAAGCGTTTCCTCCTCCAGTTTCTTATAGATAACATCAATTTGCATGCTTTTCATGTTGAAGCGCTTGGTTAATGTGCCGGGTGGGACTTCAACTAAAGAAAGTACACCTTTATCATCAGTCATCCCAATTAATGCTACCTGGTCCGTAGAGGTGTTTGTAAACTGAGCTACTATAAACTCTTGTCCACTAGCATCTTTTCCATAACGCATCACCGTTTTTAATCCGTTCACGGTGGTTTTAGCAGGATCAATGACTGCGGTTCCATTTCCAGTCCAAGAATAAATTTGATTTGGCGCTGTTTTATAATCTTTGATGTTTAGTGTATAGCGGCGGTTCATTTCTTCTTTGCAGACATCAGAAGTTGAACCCACAACGCAGGATATAACCTTTTTAGTGCAATTCCAACCAGTTATCTCTTTCTGGTATTCATATACGATACACGATTCCGTTGAAGATACAAAGTACAGACTTAAATACAAATCTCCATACTTTGATCGATAATCATTACTTAGTAGGTTAAACTCTTCTCTATCAGCGACGTTTTCAACCTCATAGGTATAATCTCGACACATCCAACTTTTGCCGTTTTCTTTGACTTCATAAATCGCAATTAACAGGCAATTGCGCTCCAGTTCTTGTGCAAAGAGCTTGGAAAGCACGCACGTGAAAATAATTAAAACAACATGTTTCATACTTTAATTTTTTTTTATCCTAAAAACCAGAACACCTTCACTCCAAGCGAAAAGAACCTTTGTTTATCGAAGGTGTAACTCTCCATGCGATATTTCCAATCTCCGGAATTATTGTTTTCATTTATAAGTTCTAATCCTTTTTTATCAAGATCGTCAATTTCTTTACCTTTAAACGCTATTGTGGTCATATGGACCCCTAAACCCATATTGGTATTTGGAATGTTCCAATTATAGCCGAATTCTAAGCGCCTTCCGATCATTGGGGTATTTGCAGAATTTTCTAATGCCAATTTATAAAGCGGAGAATAGATAGAGGTTTTGAAGTCTAGCCTTATATCTATTCCGTATGACAAGAATATATGCGATTTATTTCTGAATAATGGCAAATTAAACCCTGCAGACAAGCCAAACCCTGCGCCCGTATTGCGTATTAGTACTTTATCTGAAACATTCTCCCAATCTCCTCCAATCATCCCGCCGGATCGTTCAACATTCAATTCAAAGTAATCCGTTTGCATAATGCCCCCTCTAATTTGCAAGGACATGAATAATCGCTGACCGGTTATTCCAAACCAAAAATCACTGGGTCTCGCTTCCTGATTGAATACATTTTCATAATTTCTCTTGAAGGGTAATCCGGTATATTGAAAAAAACCATAAGAAAAATCCGTTGACCTCGTTGGATCTATTTCGTGCACGCGATCAGAAACTTTATCAGAAATCACCGTCATCGTTTGATCAATCAAAACCGCTGCACCAATCAAAGTTTCCAATTCATTGATCTTAGATCTCAATCGATCACTCGGGAATTGTGCATAGGCCTCTTTGTATTTTTGAAGTGCTGAAGCATAATACATAGTTCCATATCCGTACAACACATCTCCCTCCTTTTCTAATTGGCTAGCCACCATACTTTTTCGGAATTGCTCCAATTCATATTCAGTATAGGTACGCTCTTCTTTTTTTTGTTCACTTGGTGCAGTAGACGTACTTTTTTCTTCCGGCTTGTTTTCTGTGGGTTCGCTGGCAGCCGACTCTTTCTTTTCTGCTTCTGCTGCTTCAGAAGATTTTTTCTCTTGTTCTTCTTTATCTTTTCGAGCTTGAAGATCCTTTTCCTCTTGTACTTTTTTCGCTTCGTTTTCTTTTCTTTGTTTTTCTCTCAACCTGTTTGCTTCATTTTTTGGCAGGGTATTGTTGGGGTCGGCGGAGGCGGCCTCTTCAAAATGTTGAATAGCATCATCTGTTCGACCTTCAGCCTCTGCCTGCCTCGCTTTCTTAATCAAATCTTCCGCTTTAGTTTTAGCTTCTTTTTTAGCCGCCTCATCTCGTGCCTTTTTTATTTTTTCCGTCGCGATTTTATTCTCAGGATCTAATCTCAAAACTTCCTCATATGCATCTACTGCAGCAGCCCAGTCCTTTTTGTATTCGGCATTTTTTGCTGTTTCCATCAAGTTCTTCACTTCTATATCACGCTGTTCGTTTTTAATTTTTTCATCCAACTGCTGTGTGATATAGGAATAATCAGAAAAACTTAAATCCTTCACCCGGAAACTTATTACACGATAATTCGCTGGATTCCGCTCTTCATCTGTTGTCGCTGTTTTAATTCCAACAGAGTTTCCAAATAAGGATCCACCACCCATACCTGTTGTAATCCACAATACACAAGTCTTTGAGAATCCGTTTGGCCCCTGCACGGTCATTTCAATAATTGGATCGTAAATCCGCACTCCGGAGGTATTCTCAACGTAAAATTCACGCCCTTTATAGTTGAACGCATATCTACTTCCCGAGCAGATTGCATCACCTATTATCTGGATTTCGCCCATTGCATTTACAATTTTATACGTTAGGTCAACCGTAACGTTTGTAACTCCATTCCTACTTAGTGGTGTCTTCCAATAAAGTTGTTGGGTCATGTTTTGCGCATAAAGCCGGTTTAACATACTTAAACACACACAAAGTAATATGATGCATTTTTTCATCTTGTTATATTTATAGATTAGGTACTTATAAAATCATTGTTCATCTGAACACTTGGCTTGGATGAAAGATTTGACTTATTCGTTAGCTAATGATCAGAAAGAATTATTCCCATGCTCTCTCTAGCGCAGTCGATTATTTAACTTGGTTTCCTTTTTTATCGATGAAAAACTCTTCACCATTAACAACCACCTTTGCCCTGCCCTCTTCAAATCTTGGTGGATAGCCATAACTTCCTGATTCGTAAATACAAGGCAAAACCAATTTAAAATTTAGATCCATGAAACCGTATAAACCTGTCTTACGATTCTCTACTGTTATCAGACCATCGTTATAAAAACACGATGCACAAAGCTTATTTTCGGAGTCGTTATAAAATTCTCCATTGCGATTGACGGCCTTTTTAACAGCCCCCATTTCAGGTTCAAACAGGAAACACCCATCTTGATCCAATTCTCCATTTACGTAATCAATTGCCTTTTGCGGTTTGATCTGAATGAACCCATCGACTGTCGTAGCAACCCCTTTAGGTGTAACCAATCCATCACATGTTCCTATCGAATTGGCAATGCAATAAAACCCATACTTCATTGGTATCAGTTTGCTAAAGGCAAAGTCTTTTCCAAATGTTTCGCAAATAACAGTTCCCTTGAAATTCACAATCATAGGGTTGTTATCACTAGATTTGATCAGTTGAATCGTTTGGTCAGTATGAACACTTCTTACTTCACCCTTCAAAATGAAGCCTGTAAGATTAGTCCCCGTTGAATCAAATAAGGCCGATTCGATATTTTTCATTGCGGCGATAAACGATTTACCCGACTCATTTTTAAGGATACGGGTACTTGAATACTCAAATGGTAACAAGACCTCCATCGTTTTTATGTCAATTGCACCGTATTTAACTGGTTGCTTAAAACCATTTACAGCTGCAACCACACTTCTTGATTTGGAACTTTTACTCAGATCAATAACGTAATCGATTACAAAATCTTGTTTGTTATACACCGCAACCGCACGAAAATCTACACTCATATTCTGAACATAAACTTTCTTGTCATTCGGATATAAATACATTTTTCCAATTTGTCCGTCATCATCAAATGCACGAATATTCAAGAATTCAAGTTTATTATTCGATAAGTTCTTAAAGACATAGGTAAAAACCTCCCTTTTTTTCTTCGATTCTTTACCTATCAACACAACTGAATCCGGGTATATTAATTTTTGAACATCAATGTCTGCATCTTGCTTGGAGATTGCCAAGCTAAAATCAAATAAAAACAAGGTCGTTTTTTCAGGTAATGTCTCGTATTCGGCAGTAATACTGATTTTACTTTTATTTGTTTTAGTTGCATCCAAGGCAAAATCAAGTATAACTTTCGCGGGTTTTCCCCAATTATAAAGAAGGTTACTTTTGAAACTGTTGTCTGCATCCAAAAACTGACTGTTTGCAGAAAAGGCAACTAATATTGTAAAGAGTAGGCCTAAATTTCTCATAAAACTTTAATAAAGCAAGAACAAAGCTCACCTTTTCAAAACTATTGGACAATACTCATCAATGAGTATTTACGTGAGGAATCTCTATTAATACACAAGTGCCGGTTTGGTTATCCGAACTAATATGTAACGTCCCATTCATGTCCGTTAATCTGCGTTTTATTGAAGAAAGTCCAAACCCCATAATAAATGCTTGTTCTGAACCGCAACCATCATCAGTGCAACATAAAACAATGTTTTCAGGATACCAATACAGTTCTAGAGTAATTTGTTCGGGCAATGCATGCTTTAACGCATTTTGAATCAATTCCAAAGAAATAAGATAAATCGTAAATGCTCTTTCTGAAGAGATTGTCTCAGGAAAATCGTAGGCTGCAAATCGTATATTTATTTCCTGATACTCGCTATTGACGTGTTCTATCTGTTCGCGAAGAGAGGCCGACAAAGCTCCCATTTCCAGAGACTTAGGCAAAATTCTATGAGATAAATTACGTATATAAACTCCCGTGTCCTGTATTAGATCCTTAACCTCTTGTTGTTTCCCTAATTCTAACAAATGAATCGTACGAGCCAGATTAATTCCTACTTTATCGTGAAGAATTTCAGCCATCATACGTCTTTCTTTAAGGCGAGATTGTTCTATTTCAACGATTGCTTTTTTCTCTTCTGCAATAACTTGGGCTTGTAATAACTGAACTGTTTTGAAAGAATCTACATATTCCTTAATGAGAATCCAGCCAAATAAAAGCATTTCGTATAAAATAATGATGCTTATCCAATTTTTACTGATTGACAACCCTATGAAGTCAAAGGCAGCAAGAATCATATTTAACCCCCAAAAAATATGTGGAATAAAGGATAGAACAACATATTTTACTCGATAGTGCTTTTGCAAATACGCACGATACACTCCCAAACCCAGTAAAACGATATTTACGAAAAAAATCAGATAAGCAATATAAGATGGTATAAACAACAAGCTATAAGTCTTCGTCCATAGACAAACGATTGCAAAAACAGTTAAGCCCGCAACGATCCATTGAAAAGACATTAAATAAGTATAGATTTTGGGGCTGGAATCTTGAAAGTCCAGAATTTTGGTTAAAAAAATGCCCAATAACAAGAACCAATAACAGCCTGAAAAAATTCGAAATTCACTGAAATAAAGAAAATTTGGAAAAAAAGAGTACTTGGCAATACCCATATTAACCGCTACATAGATTATTCCTACTAATGAATACAATATGTAAACGAGATATAATTTCGAACGTGTCTGCCAGCATATATATGCATTCAATGAAAGTAATAATATTGCAACACCCAGAAAAGTATAAAATAATGAAAGCGATGATTCCGTCTCATCAAATAGTTCCTGTCTTTTTTTCAGTTCAACAGAAAAATCTATGAATGATAATTGCTTTTTGACAGCAACTAAAAGTACAGAGTCATTGCCTATTGTTGGTGCTATGGTGTAGGAATTGAGAAATTCACTTTTATAGCTTGTTCTATCACCCTGTAAACCCACTAATTCACCATGATGATAAAGCAAGACACTGTCTAGATGTATATTGTTAAAAGACCAAAATGTATCTTGATTTTTCTTTCCGGAATTAACAACCAATTTGCACCAAATTGTAACATTTTCATTATATCCAAACGAAATTTTATCCCCCAATTTTATCTCTTTCCAAGTAAATTTCGAGGCATCGATTGCTGAAAAATTAGAATTTGAATCAACATAAATAAAAACCTTCCCGCTATCATTTGAAAACGACACTCCCGACAGCAAAATACTGAGCAAAAGTAGTTTACAGTGTAACAACGCCCTCATATACCAAACGGATAAGATCCCCAGAATTAGTTGTGTTTAATTTACGGTGAATATTTCTTCTATGCGTATCAACCGTTGTTTTGCTAATGAATAATTTATCTGCAATTTCTTTACTTTGCAAACCTGCAACGATGTGCTTCAGAATTTCTTTCTCCTTCTTGGAAAGAAATTCATTAGGTTCGAATTGAGACTCGTTACACAACTTATGTTGAAGTTCAAAAGATTCTTCTCCGTGTATAGCTTGAAGCAATTCTTGAACGCCCGCTTCTTTTTGGAGAAAATAATTAACTCCGATATGCATTGCCTTGCGAAGTAAGTAATCTTCGAATAAACCTGAAAGGATGATAATTCTCTTATTTTTAAGCAATACGTGGTTTTGCTTAATAAAATCTAATCCATCATGCTTCCCTATTTTAATGTCACAAATAAATACGTCGAACGATTGATTTTCCAAATACTCTAAACAATCCTTGGTATTATTGGTAATATAAAAGCTTGCATTCGGTAGAGCCTGTTTGAGTACTTCCTTAAGTCCCTGACAAAACAGCTGATGATCATCACAGATAAGAAATGTAATGTAATTATTTGCGCGATTATCGATCACCTAGCTAAATATTAATCTGTTAAACAGCCATGAATTACAAAAATGATAAAATTCCAACACAAAGTCAATATACTAACAGAAATGGCGTCTAATGAGAATAATAAAAACACAAATTTAAATAAACTGCAAAAAAAAGGTGGCCTAAGCCACCTTATAAAATCTTAACAGGAATCCATACTACTCATGCGACTCGATAAGCTCGCTTGGTACAGGATTTACTTGCACACCCGCTGCAATTAATACGTCGACAATGTCCTTATAGGGAATCCAGCTTTCATACTTGACAATAATCCCTTCCGTTGTTTTACGAATTGACACATATCCATCCTTTTCGCTCATTATTGCAGCAAGGGTAGCCCAAGCATCATCTGAAGGCCCTGGGGATTTAACCAAAGATTCAACAATGCTGGAAGAACCGCGAGACTCATTAAATCTTGCTCGTTCAAATTGTTTATCGAAAACAACCTCTTGAGACAATGCTGATGTCCATGACAAAAGCATGATTGATATAGAGAAAATTAACTTCATGATTCTAGTTTTTAATAATTCTTTCTTGATGAATTCCATTCATTGTTTCAATAGTAAGTGTATAAACACCTGCTTTCAAATCTTCCATTGATTGTTCAAGGATCGTTGTACCAGCAGATACATTAATCGTTTCACTCCAAACAATAGTACCATCTGCTGCTATCATTTCGAAACGCATGTCTTCATCACGAGAAGCTTCCAATTTGATCGACAAGCGGTCATTCACCGGATTTGGGAAGCACGAGTACAAACCATTTGTTCCTTGTGCCTTTATGGCAATAATGTTGGATTCATAAGTAGTTCCATCGAAATCAACCTGTTTCAAGCGGTAATAGTGTAGTCCTGAACCAACACCTTGATGTAAAAAAGAGTAAAATTGTTCTGTAGTTGTAGTTCCAGCACCAGAAATAGTAGCTATTTTCTCGAAATGATCGCCATCACGTGAATGCAAAACCTCGAAGTAATCATTGTTGTTTTCAGACTCCGTGGCCCAGGATAAGTAATTCCCTTCAGCCGTTCTTTCACCAGTAAATGCCTTTAATTCGATTGGTAAGATACCCGTTGCTGTCCATCCCGAGATCGTAAAATTACAGTTTGCACCGCCATTCCCATCTACCATTAAAAGGTACTGGTTTCCGATTGTCAATCCGGTAGCAGTTACAGTGCCCAGTGCCGTTGATGCCGGATTGTAACAATTGGACATAGAAGTGAAGTTCGTACAACATCCAGCAGCGTTATAAGTAACATTATATACTTGCGCTTGAATTCCCGCAACACAACCAGAAACTACTGTAATTGGGAAAGAAGCCGTAGTCGCTGTTGCAGTAAATTGATACCAAGAATTATTTTCAATAGAGCCACAGAAAACTGAAGAAATATTTGCTGGTTGATCCGACGTAAATGTAGCAGCCGTTGTTGCTGAGAAGTTTCCTGCACCAGGAGTCAATTGTGCTGGAAACGGGCAGTAGTCGTTATTGGCAGCAGGAACACCGCACGCAGCTAAAGTTTGAACACAAATACTAAACGTTCCTGTTCCTCCATTATAATCCCAAACACGAATCCAAACTGTACTGCCCGGAGTTAGACCTGAGTTATTTATCATGGACATCGCGCCTGTACCATCATCGTCATCACATTCCACCAATGTAAATGGTCCTGCGCATGAAGCGGCATTGTAAATTGCCATCCCACTGTCTGTCATAGTACCTGCGGTCATGCTAATTTGCACTGCACCACTTGCAGGTACAGTAAAGGAAAACCACACATCCTGTCCGTTATATGATGCACACCCCGGTGCAGGAATTCCAGCGGTATTTGTTGCTCCAACGTTCGTCCCCGCAGTATTTACACAGGCAGCGCCTGGTGTAAGAGAAGTTGCTGTACAAGGATTGTCCGTTGCAAAACTCAATGTTGAAAGAAAAACCACAGAAAGTAGTAAGCATTTCATAGCTTGGGTAGTATTTTAGTGTGAGCGACAATATTAACAACTCTTACACAATTGGCTCTGACATAATGAGCAAATGAACAATTTCTGTTTTCAAATGGTAATTTTCAGTGAACGCAACAAGCTAAAAAACAGCCATAAAACTGGCAACTCATCTGTTTTTTGAAACAACCCATTTTTCAATTATCATGACACAATTTTTGGGAAACAAACAGCAATTGGGCATGAAAAAACCGCCCTTCCAAATGAAAGAAAGAGCGGTTGAAAAAATATTTGAAACTTACATTATCGCTTCACTACCCGTTTCACCGCAGTTCCTTTTTCCGTGATTACTTCAAATAAGTAAACCCCAGTTTCCACTTCTTTCAAAGAAAGTTGTTCACCGCTGTGAATGGTTTTGCTTTGAATCAATTTACCTTGTGTATCGTAAATGATCACTTGCGCTTCGTTACTTTCGAAAGCGATTGTAACTTCATTGTTTGTTGGATTCGGATAAACTTCCACCAGCAGCTGTTCCAGTTCGTCGTCCATTCCCACCAAATAAGCACCACCATCTTCGAAATTGATGGCTTGAGTGACCGTGAAATAATCACCCAGTGCCTTTGTCGGGCAGAACACACTGAGTTGCAACCAGTACACACCATTTCCATTGTTCAACACGTAGCTGGTCGTATCGAAATTCGACCCATTGCTGTCTACGATGTTCCAGATAACACTCACCGTATTTCCTGTTGTCCAAATAGAATCGATGTAGGCCGTGTCGATCGAATTGTAATAGATCGTGCAGTTCGTGGCTGTTGTACCCAAAGAATCCAAAGCGATTGAATCTATGAATGGGTTATTGAAAACGTAATTGGAATCTACCGGTATCACGAATTGGGTAAGAAGTGCGTCGCCACAGTAATCCGTTATTTGCAAATCATGGACGCCCGGACACAAATTTTGGATTAAAGAATATCCGGTGGACATCAACTGCTGGGCCCCGTTATCGATCAACAGATAAAAATCTCCATTCCCGGCAATGTCAAGAGCCAATTCGCCCAAACAATTGTTCGGATCACTTGGGATGGAGAAGGTGTTATTGATTACTAAAGGTATCAGAGGTGTAATTGTCAAATCCAATGTAACTATAGAATCACACCCGACGGCATTCGGTATTGTATCGTTATAAAATCCGGATGAGGAATAAGTTTGACCATTCAAAGGCCAAAAGTAGCTGCCACATGCCTGATCTGTGAATATCGAATCTGAAGAATTTAATATCGTTAGATTCAACGTAATGATCGAATCGCAGCCAAAGCTATTTTGAATTGTATCAATATATTGACCTGATTGGGTATACAAGATTCCATTTATTGGCCAAGTATAAGAATCACAATGCTGTTCATAAAGAATCGTATCGTTTATTGGGTTAACTATCAAATTTAAAGTTACAATTGAATCACAACCGGCTAAATTCGTCAAGGTATCAATGTACTGGCCAGAAAAATTGTAAGTCATACCATTAACATTCCATAAATAACCACCGCATGATGTTTGGTTAACAACTGATGAATTATTTTGAATTAATAGATTTAAATGATACAAAGTGTCAATTGAATTCAAAGTTAGATGTGTATAATCACCATCGTTCACATAGTTAACTCCATTTACATTCCAAGTAAAACTTGAACAGACACTTGCCGAATCATATACATGTACAATACTTGTGTCTAGCATAGTCAACATTCCACAAGATCCAACAGCTGGTGAATAGTAGTTACCTCCAGAAAGTGTCAGGCCGGAATTTAAAAGACAGATCTTATTGAACTTCCCTTCCACAAAATTTTGGCTATTCATTATCCGAATTGTATCCTGAAATAATCCTTGTGTATTGATTGTAAAATACAGAGGAACTTTATTGGAAGTATTCGAAAAAGTTTCAGATCCTGATACTAAGATTAAATCTCGAACAGGATCAAAAACAATATCAGAACCCTGATCAACGTTGTTTAAAGTTCCATTATACGTTTTTTTCCAAATTAGGCTCCCATTTGATGTGTTTATTTTTCTGACAACTATGTCATTTGCCGTATTACTTAAAACATAACAGCTATTTAAATCATCTGAGGTAATGATTTTTATTACTGTTTCCGAAATAACCAAGGGCTCCATGTATCTCCAAACTTCGTTTGAAGAGGTATTATATTTGCTAACTACGGTTCTACCTTGATAATTATTGCCTCCAATTAAAATATTCGAAGGATTCAATGTTGTCACACTTCTTGGATCAAAAGAAGGTCCATTTAGAACGGTAGTTGAAACAACATTTCCTGTTGCCGCAGAAAAATGCTTTACTTCTAAATTTGAAGAACCATAACCGACAATTAAGGTTGAGTTTGCATCTAATTTTGTACTGTAATTATTGTTGGAATGAGGTAATGATAAGAAGTTTAAACTGGTCGTATTTGGCCCAAGGATATTAACCTTTTTCATTTGCACAACATATCCAGCATTGTAAATTAAATAAACGTCATTCCCATGTACAATGAAATCGTAAACTCGAGCATTAAATCCGGATGTGCCTTCGGCGAACCAATTAGATACAGCGCCGCTGGGTGAGATTCGAAAAACAATAATATCATTTGGTGCGCTCGATACATAAGGAGCACTGTTATTTAGGGAACTAACAATACCTGAAGCCCATATATATCCATCATCAGTAATTGCTATTCGATGAGGAACAAAATCTTCAGAATTGGTAACTAAATTGGCTCTCCATAATTCATTCATCAAAGAATCATAACAAATTAACTGCCCATACCTGCCTTTCTTAGTTAATACAAGTTGTTTTCCATTTTGGTAATTTATTATATCTGTTACATAAGAATTAAAACGAATAGATTCTCCTGTAATATAAGTTTGTTTAACAATGTTGCCATTTGACGCATTTAATAAGGCAAAACACGAGTTAGACATACCATAACTGGCCTCACCGTCAATTGCTCCCAGAAAACATGGCTTATTGTCTATCACACTACATACTATTCCATCGGAAAAATTAGAGCTTTGGGTGTTGACCCTATTTACAGTTTGAGAAAACAAAACATTACCCGATGGAGAAACCTTGATTATTCCCCATTTGCCCGGTCCGTAATTTGACGATCCATAATACCCGGTACAGTAAACATTTCCAAATGAATCAAAATCAAATGATCTAATTCCCTGATGCTCCAATCCAAAATCATGTTGTAATTCCCAAACTATCGTATTGTTGGTTAAATTCATTTTCATTAAACAATATCTAGTAAGTAACGAGCCAACATAATTATGCTTTAGAGAAATAAATAACTCATTGCTCCTTTGAGTTATTTGTGTAATTGCCTGGTTGTTATATGATGTGGGAATTGCTCCCATCATCAGACCATTCAATGTGTCAGCTGTCAACACATACCTCTGATTGTTCGAGGATTTAGTTGCCAATGCGATCAAACTTCCATTAATATCATTGAAGTGCAAATTCGAAATTGAACTTAATGGTGTTGGCGAATACTTTCTTTGCCACAAAATACTGTTCCAGTTATTTGACGCTAATTTCTTAATTGAGTCATAATTCGAATAATAAATATTCTTTGCTTGATCTATGGCAAATCCGATTGTTCCTGGTGAAGGATAATTAACCCCTAAGGTTTTTGTACTCAATATACTACCGTTCGATTTATCAATTAAGCATAAATCCTTAACATGAAACGCTCCGTTATACGCAGAGCTGTAAACCATAATAAGTTGATTTGTAGAATAATCCAATAAAAAATCTGGTTGTTTTACAATAGCACTAACCGAATTCTTCCATATTATTTGGCCGGTATTTGGATTTACTTTCCAATATTCAATTGTATTATTATTCGAACCAGCTGAATATACAAAACCATCCGATCCTAAGAAAAGTTTTACTTGCCGATCAGTAGTATATTGATTATATGTCGAGACATCCGTCAAACAGGTGTTCCAAAGTACAACACCATTGGTGTCAACGCAAACCATAGCAGGTTTTCTGCTTGCCTCATAAGTTGCGCCGACATAAATAATTTTATTTTGATATTTTATTCCACTACTTATTTGACCTACTTCTCTTTCAGTATCATAATAAGTTGTAATTTCTGTCTGTGCCCAATTATTATGTAAATTGACTAAAAATAGAAGAAATAAAAGATTTGTCTTCATAAGTTAAGGTAGTGCGGTATTAATTATTAGCAAAAGTACAATCTTTCAAAAAATGTCATGCGCCGTTTAATAAAAAACAGAAAGCGTTTTAAAAAAAACTCTCCGAAAGATGGTTCTTCCGGAGAGTAGTCAATAATTATTTATTTGCTTATTATGCTTCCACAAAACGGTAGCTTTCAACGCTTGGACAGCTACAAACCAAATTGCGGTCACCGTAAGCATTGTCTACACGGCGAACTGGCACCCAGTACTTCCAGTCTTTCAAGTAAGCAACCGGATAAGCTGCTTCTTGTGGTGAATACGGGTAATTCCAGTCTTTGTTGATGATACAATCCGCTGTGTGTGGTGCATTCTTCAACAAATTGTTTGCTTTGTCAGCATGACCATTTTCGATCTCTTTAATCTCCTGACGGATCTTGATCATCGCTTCAATGAAACGATCCAATTCATCCTTATCTTCTGATTCTGTAGGCTCGATCATCAACGTTCCTGCTACCGGGAAAGATACCGTAGGTGCGTGGAATCCAAAGTCGATCAAACGCTTCGCCATATCTGCAACCTCTACGTCTGCAGTTTTCTTGAACTCACGACAATCCAAGATCATTTCGTGAGCAACCGTTCCATTTTTTCCGGTATATAGAATGTCGTAGTGACCTTTCAATTTCGCCGCGATGTAGTTCGCATTCAAGATCGCAATTTCTGTTGAGTGACGCAATCCCTGAGCTCCCAACATCTTGATGTAACCATAAGAGATCAACAAGATCAAAGCACTTCCGTAAGGTGCTGCTGAAACCGCATGGATCGGATTAGAACCACCTGCTGCAACTAATGGATTACTTGGTAAGAATGGTGCCAAGTGTGCTGCCACACCGATCGGACCCATTCCGGGACCACCACCTCCGTGAGGAATCGCGAAGGTCTTGTGCAAGTTCAAGTGACAAACATCCGCTCCGATGTTTCCAGGATTTGTTAATCCAACTTGAGCGTTCATGTTTGCACCATCCATGTAAACCTGTCCTCCATTTTCGTGAATGATCGAAGTAATCTCGCGAATGCCCTCTTCGTATACACCGTGCGTAGATGGATAGGTAACCATCAAACCAGCCAATTCGTTTCCGATTTGAGTAGCAACACTGCGTAATTCGTCGATATTGATATTTCCATTCTCGTCACAACCCGTAACTACAACCTCAAATCCTGCCATTACTGCAGAAGCTGGGTTCGTTCCGTGAGCTGAAGACGGAATGATCATTTTTGTTCGTTGCTTGTCGCCACGGCTTTCATGATAAGCTTTGATCACCATCAAACCAGCATACTCTCCTTGTGCTCCAGAATTTGGTTGCAAGGACATTGCAGCAAAACCGGTTGATTCACACAAGTCCTTTTCCAATTGGCGGAACATCGCGTGATATCCGGCAGCTTGCTCAACTGGAGCAAATGGGTGCATGTTTGCAAATTGTGGATTCGTGATCGGCATCAATTCAGATGCAGCGTTCAATTTCATAGTACAAGAACCCAATGGAATCATTGAGTGCACCAATGAAAGATCTTTATTCTCCAAACGCTTCAAGTAACGCATCATTTTCGATTCCGAGTGATGGCTGTTGAATGTTGGATGAGTAAATACTGCATCAGTACGCAATTGCGTAGCAGAAATTGATGCAGTAGCAGAAGACTTAGAAGCACTGAAAATTCCCAAGATCGCCTCTACATCCGCCATGGTGTGTGGTTCACCAAAACTGATCGTCAATTCAGACCCGTTGATGATTCGGAAATTCATTTCTTTCGATTCAGCTACTTGTTTAATTGCAGCTGTATCCACCCCTTTAACCCAAATGGTATCGAAGAAAGAATCAGAACCCAATTGAATTCCTTTCGCTTTCAATCCAGCTGCAGTTGCAGTAGCTAAACCATTTACGTGCTCAGCGATAGCGCGCATTCCCGCAGGACCATGGTAAACTGCGTACATGGAAGCCATAACCGCCAAAAGCGCCTGAGCCGTACAAATATTTGAAGTTGCTTTGTCGCGTTTGATATGTTGTTCACGTGTTTGCAAAGCCATACGCAACGCCGTGTTGTTATCTGCATCTACAGATACACCAATGATACGTCCAGGCATGTTGCGCTTGTATTCATCTTTAGCAGCAAAGAAAGCTGCGTGAGGACCACCGTAACCCATTGGAACGCCAAAACGTTGAGAAGAACCCAACACCACATCCGCTCCCATTGAGCCTGGTGATTTCAACACTACCAATGATAAGATATCTGCTGCAACAGCAACGCGCAAACCATTATTTCTTGAGATAAATCCTTCTACATCCGTAATTACACCATTTGCATCCGGATATTGAACAAGTGCACCAAAGTATGATCCGTCATTCACGAAAGTGCTCTCATCACCTTCGATCATTTCAATACCCAAATTCAGAGCACGACCCAAAACCACTTCTTTTGTTTGTGGAAAAGCATTCTTAGAAATGAAGAATTTATTGATCCCATCCTTCACTTCTTGACGAGAACGCGCATTCCAGAACATGATCATCGCTTCAGAAGCTGCAGTTCCCTCATCCAACAAGGAGGCATTTGCGATCTCCATACCTGTCAATTCCATGATCATCGTCTGGAAGTTCAATAAGGCCTCCAAACGGCCCTGAGAAATCTCCGCTTGGTATGGAGTGTATGCCGTATACCATCCCGGATTCTCTAGGATATTACGCAAGATCACGCTTGGCACGATCGTTTCATTGTATCCCAATCCGATGAAAGACTTGAACACCTTGTTCTGTTTTCCAAGTTCAGTAATGTGCTGTAGATATTCTTGTTCAGACATCGCATTGTCGATGTTCAACTCACCTCCAAGACGAATGTGAGCAGGGATAGTTTTGTCGATCAATTCCGAAATGGAACCAACACCGATCGCCGATAGCATTGCTTGTTTTTCTGCTTCGTTCGGACCGATGTGACGGGATGAAAATGCACTCATGTTTTCAGAAAAATTTGGTGTTGCAAATATACTTCATTGCATAACAACTTTGACGATTTAGTGTTCGAAAAGTTCAGAACATTTCTCGTGGTTTCATTCTGTTTGAAACCACGTCGCAGCTTAGATCCCATCAATCATTACAGGTAGCCTTGCGCTCAAGCATTTCCGGGCCTGACATATCTTCAAATGCCGCGCATTTCTTTTTCTTTTCCGCACGCAATTTTTTCAGCGCACTTTCATCAGCAACCGTTGGCTCTTTTTTGAGAATCTCTGCCGATTTTTTATTGACAGCATCGCTAGCTGCAATGCAATCGCAAATAACGTCTGGTTCAGAACATGCTGAAAATAAAATGGTTAAACTTGAAATAAATAAAAGTGAGATCCTGTTCATACTTGAGTGTTAAGAAAATATTGAGTTAGTCCAATTTTCACAGTGTCTAATCCGTTTAATTTGACTCATCGTTCAAAAGTAGATCATGCAAACAAAACTTCCAAAGGTTGGTACCACCATCTTCACTACCATGTCGAAAATGGCCATGGACCACCAAGCAATCAATTTGTCTCAAGGATTTCCAAATTTTCCGGTCGATACGCAATTGGAAGAACTCTTGGCCAAAAACAGCAGAAATGGCATGCATCAATACGCCCCAATGGCTGGTTTGCCAGTTTTACTAGACAGCATTGCTGAGTTGATTGAAAAGCAGTATAAACGCAAGTTAGATCCGTCCAATGAAATATTAGTCACTGCGGGGGCTACACAAGCAATATACACGGCAATTCAAGCTTTAGTTCAAAGCGGAGATGAAGTTGTGATCATCGATCCGGCATACGATTGTTATGATCCAGCGGTGGTTTTGGCAGGTGGTAGAAGTGTTCATGTAAGTATGATGCCTGATTTTACAATTGATTGGCGCGGTTTACGCGAAGTAATCTCCCAAAAGACCAAATTACTTATCGTAAACAATCCCCACAACCCTTCTGGTCGTATATGGACTTCTGAAGACTATGCCAGCTTGATTCAATTGATGGAAGACCATCCTAATTTGCTGTTGCTTTCAGATGAAGTATATGAATACATTACGTTTGAGCTTCCACATTTATCCGCACACCAAAACGAAATGTTGCAGCAGCGGTCTGTGGTAGTATCTTCTTTTGGAAAGACATTCCATATCACTGGATGGAAAGTGGGTTATTTAGTTGCTCCTGATTCATTGATGCGAGAGATCAAAAAAGTGCATCAGTTTTTGGTGTTCTCGGTTAATAGTATTGCACAGAAAACACTTGCTGATTATATGGGATTGGTGGATGTAGCCTCATTGGGCAAATTTTACCAAGACAAACGCGATCACTTCCGAAAGTTGTTAGCCAATAGTAAGTTTGAACTTTTACCAAGCGAAGGAACATATTTCCAAATTGCGCGCTTTGACCAGGTTTCTACAGAACGAGATGTAGCATTCTGCGAATGGCTTGTTAAAGAAGTTGGTGTGGCTGCTATTCCGATGTCGGTTTTCTACGATTCGCATTTAGATTCAAAAACAATCCGTTTTTGTTTTGCTAAAACCAACGAAACCTTGGAGGCGGCAGCAGAGCGTCTAAGAGCATTGTAAAATTAGAGCCTATGTTAGAAGAACTTAGAATAACGTTAGTTCAAGCAGATCAACAGTGGGAGGACAAACAGGCCAATTTCAAGTTGTATAAGCAGCTTTTACCTGAAAAATTAAAGACAGATGTCATTGTTCTACCCGAAATGTTTCACACCTGTTTCACGATGAAAGCCGCTTCTTTTGCTGAAACCATGGAAAGCAGTGAGGGAATTGCATTTATTCAAGAACTTTCCAAAAAACACAACGCTGCAGTATATACTTCTCTTATCATCAAGGATCAAGAACAGTTTTACAACCGTGGTGTTTGGGTAACTCCGGATGGTGCCATTGAAGTCTATGACAAGCGTAAACGATTTGGTATGGCTGGAGAGGATCAGGTTTTTTCTGCTGGTAGAAAAGAGAAAATCGTTCAGTTTAAGGGTTGGAAGATCAATCTTCAGATCTGTTACGACCTGCGATTTCCGGAAAACATACGGAATGGAATGGTTGGAAATGATGCGCGTTATGACGTGCTTATTTACGTTGCCAATTGGCCTGAAAGGCGCGCTTCTCACTGGCGCCATTTGCTGGAGGCAAGAGCGATTGAGAATCAATGTTATGTTGTGGGGGTAAACCGCGTTGGTGTGGATGGAAATGACCTCAATTACAGTGGCGACAGTATGGTTGTTGACGCTTTGGGAGAAACCTTGTCCCATCTAAAAGCCCAAGAACAAGGTATAGAAACAGTCGTTCTAAATCAAACAGATCTTGCAGGCATACGTGAAAAATTACCTTTCTTGAAGGACAGTGACTACCGTTCATTCGAAATATAATACCGTTTAATCATTTTTTACCGCTTTACAGTTGGAATCTTTATACATTTAACTCCAAATAAGACGTTTATGAAAAAACACATTACTTTATTGTCAGGTCTGTTGATCTTCTCAGGTGCGTTTGCACAGGTTAACAAAAACTTGCCACAAAAACAGATGAAACAGAACGCAACATTGTTCACTGAGAACAAAATGCCTGTTTCTTCAGTAGAATCTACAGAAAAAGCTCCTGGAGATGTTTTGTGGTCAAATAACTTTTCATCATCTAATAACTGGGTAATTACTCAAGTTGGTGCTGGTGCTCCGGGACCTAACATTGGATGGCAATTGGGAACTGCTCCAAACCAAATCACTACTTGGGCATTTACTGGTAATACTGGTAACTTCACCGGTGGAGGTGGTTATGCGGGAGTTGAGAATGGAAACCCTCAGCAAGGAACACAATTGACTGGAATGCAGTTCATTTTGACGTACGATTCTATCTTTGATCTTTCAGCTACGGGTAACGTATTGTTCCAATTCCAACAGTACGGCGCTTTGTTTACAGATAAGCAAGCTGTAGAAGCTTCTATCGATGGTGGTACTACTTGGGTAGAGATCGGAAACAATGATGATATGGGTATGTTGACTGCTTCTGGTGGTTCTGCTTATACAAACCCAACTAACCGTAGCTACAACGTTTCTCAAGCGTTTGGTGGTGCGCCTTTAACAAACATGAAATTCCGTTTCCGTGTTTACTGGCCAAATGCCGGAGCAAATGACGGAGTTATGTACGGATGGTTCGTTGATAATGTGAAATTTGTTGAGGGTTATTCAAATGACTTGGAAATGTACCAAGCGTTCAATTTCACTGGTCAGCAATTCGTTTCTTACACACGTTTCCCTGCAAGCCAGGCTGGAACAGTTGATGGTGTGACAACCTTCTCTGGTAAAGTGAAAAACTTAGGTGACGCTTCGCAAGATGTAACATTGACTGTTACGCAAGGTGCTTTCACTTCATCAAATGCTGCTGCTGTAACAATCGCTGGATTTGGAGTTGACTCTATCACAACAGATAACCTGTATACTATCCCGTCTACAGTGGGAACATACAATTTCTCTTATGCGCTCTCTTCCAATAACACATTGGATCAAACAGCAAATGACACAAAATCACTTCCTTTCCAGGTTACTGATAAAGTAATGGGATGTGATGCATTCACGAATGCTGCTTCAATCTCAGGAGGTTTCTTCGGATGGGCTACTCAAACGGGTGACCCTGCAATCGGAACGATCATGGAGATTTTCAATGACGAGTCAGTAGGTGCTGTTCAGGTTGGTATCGCTGGTGTTAACACTGCAGACCAAGCGACTTATGTAGGTCGTTCTATTTATGGTGTTATCTACGAATTCGACGGTACTGATTGGGTTTACTACGGACAAACAAATGACTACACAATCCAAACTGGAGATTTCGCGAAAATCGTGAAGTGTTATTTTGATTCTCCACTACCATTGACTGCCGGTAACGCTTACTTGGTAATGGCTGCTATGTATGATCAAGCTGAAGTTCCGATCGCGTTCTCTGGATTCGTTCCTGCTGGATACACAATCGGATTGGACGGACAAGACATCGTAGGATTGATTGAAAACGAAATCTACGGAAACGTAGTAGAGTGTCCTGTAGTTCGTTTGGACTTCAACGATTACACTGGAATTGAAGAGATCTCTTCTGTATCTGAGTTGAATGTTGCTCCAAACCCGTTCACTGCTGAAACTGCAATTTCTTTCAACTTGAAGAACAATGCTGAGGTTTCTGTAGTAGTAACTGACTTGGCTGGACGTGTAGTAGCTACTGTTGCTGCAACTCAAATGAACGCTGGTGCTCAAACTATCGCTATCAACGGAGCGGCATTTGAAGCTGGTGTTTACAATGCAACTTTGACAGTTGGAAATGATGTAGTAACAAAACGCATCGTTAAAAAATAATTGTGACTATCACAAAGAAGATGGGGGTTTCGGCCCCCATTTTTATTTTTGTACAATATGGAACTTGGATTGGAATTATGGGGATTGTTTGGTACATGTTTTTTGTCCTCTACCTTGCTCCCATTTCCTTCTGAAGCCGCACTTTTGTATGTTCTCGAGTCAGATGATCGTGTGGCGCTTATTCTAACCATTGCCACGCTGGGAAATTCACTTGGAGGAAGCACCAATTATTTCTTAGGACTCTGGGGGCGAAAACTCAGCAAGCGATCACATGTGCGTGCTGAGAAATTATTCAATCGTTTTGGTATTTGGACTGCATTGTTAGGTTGGCTGCCATTTATTGGAGATCCTCTAATGCTCGTACTTGGATTTTATAAAACTCCTGTTTGGTCAACATTGCTTTTGATGACTGCAGGAAAAGCAATGCGATATGTAGCTTTGTACTTCCTTTTATTTTAGACCTTTTAAAGCTGCCATTCGGGCCAACTTATCAACCTCCACATAATCTTCATAACGCGGCTGATCAACTAAAGCCACCTCATTCATCACATACTCATTGATCTTTGCAATTTCCAAGAACGAGATCTTATCTTCGAGGAACAATTGAACACTCACCTCATTCGCTGCATTCAAAGCGCAAGCAGCTGTCCCGCCACGTTCCAATGCTTGATAGGCTAAATCCAGATTTCTAAAAGTTTGACGATCCGGTTGTTCAAAGGTTAGTTCCGGATAATCCATGAAATTGAAACGCGGAAAATTCGTTGGAAAACGTTTTGGGTAGGTCAAAGCATACTGAATAGGCAGTTTCATGTCTGGCAACCCCATTTGCGCCTTCATACTTCCATCCTGAAATTGAACCAAGGAATGTATGATCGATTGCGGATGAACTATGACATCGATTTGTTCGTTCCTCAAACCAAACAACCATTTCGCTTCGATTACTTCAAGTCCTTTATTCATGAGCGTTGCAGAATCGATCGTGATCTTTGCACCCATGCTCCAATTGGGATGCTTTAGAGCTTGAGCTTTGGTTACCTGTTCCAGAGCCTCTGTCTTCCACCCTCGAAAAGGTCCGCCGGAAGCTGTCAGATATATCTTCTCGATCGGGTTGTCAAACTCACCTGGCAAACATTGAAAAATGGCGGAATGCTCCGAATCTACCGGATAAATATTCACTCCTTTCTCTTTGGCCATGGATGTAATCAATTCACCCGCAACAACCAAGGTTTCTTTGTTTGCCAATGCAATATTCTTCCCGGCTTGAATTGCCGAAATGGTTGGTTTTAATCCGGCGTATCCAACCAATGCCGTAAGTACAATATCGACTTCATGAAATGCTACAACCTGACACAGCGCTTGCTCACCCGCATACACATGTATGTCAGAAGACCAAAGCGCCTCTTTGACCTGCTCATACTTCGATTCGTCACCGATAACTACGGCGTTGGGTTGAAACTTCAAGGCTTGTTGGATAAGCAGATCTGCATTGGTTTGAGCCGTGATCACTTGAAGATCGAAAAAATCACTGTAAGATTCTACAACCTCCAACGCCTGAGTACCGATCGATCCGGTAGACCCTAAAATAGCTAAACCCTTCTTCTGCATGCAACAAAGTTAATACAACCGATGGAACAGACAATTACAACTTTGGTTCGTTCTGTAGCCACAAAGTCATCAACAACGGCTAACTTTGCACCATGAAGTACCGCATATTAACGCACGAAGAGCTATCCCATTTCGAGGAAGACCTGAAAGCCTTTTTGATCATTCATGGTATTGACGGACCCTTGTGGGAAAAAATGAACCAAGAAACACCCGAAAAGGCTGTGGAACTAGTGGAACTTTTCTCGGATGTGATCCTGCAACGAGTATATGAGAATATCTCCTTCTTGGAATTTCGAAGCCCGGACTCTTTTGCGGTCCTACATTTAGAAAACGAACA
>CAYLJB010000030.1:17081-25369 GCA_964383785.1 uncultured Fluviicola sp. | reverse complement strand
AAGGGTTGTTCTTTCAGAAAGCTGTCGAACTGAATAAGTTTGGTGTGCCAGGTTGGGCACTTTGGGCACAAGCAATTTGGGCAATGATCTTGTGTTTTTCTGGTTCTTATGGTATTTTGATCAAGTTCGCAACCTTTGGTTCTATGGTGTTCTACATCGTTACGATTGCTGCGATCTTTAAATTGCGTCGCACAATGCCTGACGCGGTTCGACCTTACAAGGCATTTGGATATCCATTCATTCCGGCCTTGTACATTGTTCTGGCATTATTGATCTGTATTTCACTTTCTGTATTTACTTTTTGGGATACTTTCGGTAGTATCGTGCTGATCCTTCTTGGGGTGGTGGTTTATTACTTGTTCTACAGCCGTTCTCCTCAACCGGAAAATAGTGACAGCGAATAATTTTTGTCAGCAATTTGATCTTGTTTCTGACAAATAGTCAGCAAGATTGGTCAGCTTTTCGTGGAATACTGCCAAATTAAGCAGCTTGAATTCCAATTAGTCCATTGGCACATGAATTGACAAGTGAGGGGAAATTTAGAAAACGAAAATTCATAACAATGGGAAAAATAATTGGAATCGACTTAGGTACAACCAACTCATGTGTTTCCGTAATGGAAGGTAACGAGCCGGTTGTTATCACTAACTCCGAAGGTAAGAGAACTACACCATCTGTAGTTGCTTTTGTTGAAGGAGGTGAACGCAAGGTTGGGGATCCTGCAAAACGTCAGGCGATTACCAACCCTACAAAAACAATTTACTCGATCAAGCGCTTCATGGGGTCGTCTTTTGATGATACGAAACGCGAAGCTGATCGTGTACCTTACAAAGTAGTAAAAGGAGACAATAATACGCCTCGAGTAGATATCGACGGTCGTTTGTATACACCGCAAGAAATTTCAGCAATGATCTTGCAAAAGATGAAAAAGACTGCTGAAGATTATTTGGGTCATGAAGTTTCTGAAGCAGTTGTAACTGTTCCTGCATACTTTAACGATGCACAACGTCAGGCTACAAAAGAAGCTGGTGAGATCGCTGGTTTAACAATCAAACGTATTATCAACGAGCCGACAGCAGCAGCATTGGCTTATGGATTGGATAAAAAAGGAATCGACCAAAAGATCGTAGTGTTCGACTGCGGTGGAGGTACACATGACGTATCGGTACTTGAGCTTGGAGACGGTGTTTTTGAAGTATTGGCAACGGACGGTGACACGCACTTGGGTGGTGACGACGTAGATGAGGCTATCATTCAATGGTTGGCTGATGAGTTCAAAGCAGACGAAGGTTTGGATTTGCGTCAAGACCCAATGGCTTTGCAACGTTTGAAAGAAGCTGCTGAAAAAGCGAAGATCGAGTTGTCATCAACAACATCAACTGAGATTAACTTACCTTACATCATGCCGGTGAATGGTATTCCAAAACACTTGGTGCGTACTTTGCAACGTGCGAAGTTCGAGCAATTAATCTCAAGCATCGTAGAACGTACAATCGCTCCATGTCGTTCAGCACTTCAAAATGCTGGATTGAGTACAAGTGATATCGATGAGGTGATCTTGGTGGGTGGATCTACACGTATTCCGGTAATTCAAGATGCTGTTCAACGTTTCTTCGGTAAAGCGCCTTCAAAAGGAGTTAACCCGGATGAAGTAGTAGCAATTGGTGCTGCGATCCAAGGAGGTGTTTTGACAGGTGAAGTGAAAGATGTCTTGTTGTTGGATGTGATTCCACTTTCTTTGGGAATTGAAACAATGGGTGGTGTATTCACGAAATTGATCGAAGCAAATACAACGATCCCAACTAAAAAGTCAGAAACATTCTCAACGGCAGCAGATAACCAACCTGCAGTAGATATCCATGTATTGCAAGGTGAGCGTCCAATGGCAACGGATAACAAAACGTTAGGACGATTCTCGTTGACAGATATTCCACCTGCGCCACGCGGTGTTCCACAGATCGAAGTAACTTTTGATGTGGATGCGAATGGTATCATGCATATCTCTGCTAAGGATAAGGGAACTGGTAAAGAGCAATCGATCAAGATTGAGGCTTCTTCCGGTTTGTCTGATGACGAGATCAAGCGCATGAAAGCGGAGGCAGAAGCAAATGCTGAGGCAGACAAAAAACGTCGCGAGGATGCAGAGACTTTGAACAAAGCGGATTCATTGATCTTCCAAACGGAGCGTCAATTGAAAGAATATGGAGATAAGATCCCGGCTGATAAAAAGCAACCGATCGAGGATGCATTGGCAGCATTGAAGACTGAGTTCGAAGCAAAGAACATGGCGAACTTAGATGCAGCAATGGAGCGTTTGAATACAGCATTCCAAGCAGCATCTCAAGACATGTATAATGCAGCGAACGCGGGCGGAGGTGATGCAGGTGCACAGGCAGATGCAGGAAATCCTGGAGACGAAGTAACCGACGTTGATTTCGAAGAAGTGAACGACAAAAAATAAGAAGTACCCCGAAAAAAAGCCTGCTCATTGAGCAGGCTTTTTTTGTTTGGAAGTGGTTGGTATAAAAGTCTATTCGCGCACAAGTTCAACGAATCCGTGCCCCTCGATGATTTCGCCGTTTAAGGCGTTAATCTTGTACATGTAGAAATAGGTTCCTTCAGCTGCTGGAACACCATCAATTTCTCCATTCCATTCCGGAGATACACTTTTACCGCTAAACACCGCAGTTCCCCAGCGGTTCAAGATCGTCAATTCGATATCAATAACATTTGTAGCAGAGACGAAGAAAAGGTCGTTATCGCCATTACCATCAGGTGTGAAAATGTTGTAGGTTTCAATCACCGGATTCGGCGGTATTGGATAAGTGCATGAACCATCACTAACGGTTGCTGCAGGATTGTAATTCAAAGCGAGAGGATCTGTACAGCCACAAATATCAACCGAAATTACCAGCGCTGCAGTATCCGCACAATTCCCTTGAGTAACGATCAATTGAATTGTTGCAGAAGCGGTATATTGTTGCTGTTGTGAGGACAAGTCGTTCACGCTCGCTGTTTGTCCGTTCCCGAAATTCCAATTACAAGTTCCAAGGTTTTGACTAGTGTTCGTGAAATTTACCGTAAGCGGTGAACATCCAGAAATGATATCGGCATTAAAATCTGCCACTGGTGGATTGGTAGGCGTGACTTGTGCGGAATCGTAACGATAACAGCCATCGGATTCAATCGTTAAATAATACCATCCTGTTCCCAAATTGGTCCATACAGAGGCATTGATCTGATTCGGGTTAGTGGCTCCGGGACCATTCCAAGTATAAACTGGCGGATCATTGAACGTTCCGGTCATAGTTACATACACTGCACCGCTATTACTTCCACATGCAGTAGGCTGAGCTGCTACTTGGTCAATATTCCATGGCATAGGTGTTATGGTTGCTAATGCGGAATCGATCAACGGACAGCCAAAAGGAGAGATACCTGTGACGCTATAGTATCCGCTGGATGTTGGAGTGAAATTTTCACCGATCGTAGTTCCTTCCCAAGTGTATATTGGAAAAGGATAATTTGAGCTTGCTGTAAAGCTCTCAGTTTCATTTGCGCAGAATTGCAGGTCAGGTCCGGCACTTACGTAAGAGGTGTCAAACAATACGATTACGGAATCAACTTGATTACAAACCGCTCCAAAGTAAATGTCATCGATGATAAAGTCATTTCCACCGCCTGTAGTATTTTGGTTCACAATACACAACTGTGCGGTATTGTTCAAGCCAGAATTCCATGTTTGATAGAATTGATTCCAGGTACAAGCAACTGGTGTTGTAGCGAAAATTGGTCCTAATTGCACCCCGTTTATAGTAAATTGCAAGTTGGATACGTTTGGATCGTTCAATGCATTTCCAATCCATGCAGAGAAGACAAAATCTGTGTTGTTACTTACATTCACTGATTGACACCAAACAGCCGTATTTGGGGTGCTGCTACCGTTTGCAATCAACATGTTCCCGGGGCCGGTTGCGGTGTGGTCCACACAATTCGAAAAATTCGTGTGTGTTAAATTCGGTGAGGTAGCGATAGCATATTGTCCCGGGTTTGAAAGCAAGCCCCAAGCACCACCGGTTCCATAAATGTAAGAACTTGTAAATCCGACGTTACCCGATTCAAAATCACCATTTACAACCAAGTTCGGGGTCTCGTTTGAAACTGAAAGGATCACCGTATCGGTTTGAGAAACGGTAAATTGACTGCTGTTAGAACCATTTCCCCAACTGTGGTATTGGTATCCTGAAGGAAGCTGGTAGGTGATCGTTTGTCCCGGACAAAGTAGGGTGTCATTTCCTAAATTGAGAATTGGGAACAATTCGCATTGTGCGTGAAGTAGTTGGGAAAGTCCAATAGTGAGAAATAATGAGATCAAACGCATGATGCTAAAATTTAGTAAACATTTAGCAAAGAAACGATAAAAGGATTTAGTTGGTTGCATGAGTTACTTGATTTTAACGAAATTAACACCTTTTTCGCTGCTTGTAATTTTTGTACCTTTGCCACATGAAATTTGAAGAACTTGGTCTGAATGAAATGGTACTTGAAGCGGTTCATCACATGGGCTTTGAGAATGCAACTCCAATTCAAGATCAAGCTATTCCGCTAATCATTGCTCAAAACGACTTATTGGCTTGTGCACAGACGGGAACAGGAAAAACAGCTGCTTTTTTATTACCAATCTTACATAAGATAACCGGTAAGGAAGACACCTCTATCAACACCCTGATCTTAGTGCCGACCCGAGAATTGGCTGTACAGATCGAGCAAGAGATACAAGGATTGAGTTACTTTGTTTCTGTTGGCTCTATGGCGATCTACGGAGGTGGAGATGGTGCGAAGTGGGATGAGCAGAAACAAGTGTTGATCGAGGGAACTGATATCATTGTGGCAACTCCTGGTAAATTGCTTTCCCATATGATGCAAGGCTATGTGAATTTTGATCAATTGGAGCATTTGGTTTTGGATGAAGCCGATAAGATGTTGGATATGGGGTTTGCTGAGGATATAGAACGAATCATTCGCTATTTACCGAAGAAGCGACAAACACTTATGTTCAGTGCTACGATGCCGCCTAAGATTAAAAAATTAGCCGAAAAAATCTTGATCAATCCAAGAGAGATTGCTTTGTCTATCTCAAAACCGGCAGCTGGGGTGGCTCAGCATGTACATTTATGTACGGATGATCAAAAGAATGGATTGGTAAAGCACATTGTAGATGTACGCCAGGACTATTCTGCGATTATCATCTTTACTTCTCAAAAGAGTAAAGTTGGAGACATTGTTTATTATTTGAAGAAACAAGGATTTAAAAATACTGAAGGTCTGTCTTCTGCTTTGGAACAAGATCGCCGCGAAGAGGTGTTACGCGGTTTTCGCTCGAAAAGGACACGTATACTTGTTGCGACGGATGTTATGAGTCGCGGGATAGATATCAAAGAGATCAATATGGTGATTAACTACGATGCTCCGCGCGATGCAGAGGATTATGTTCACCGTATAGGAAGAACAGCCCGTGCAAATACAAAAGGAGAGGCTTTCACTCTAATCAATCCTAAGGATATGCCTAAATTGGCAAGTATAGAAAGATTGATCGAGCAGGAGATCGAGCGTTTACCGATGCCGGAGCATTTAGGGGTGGCGCCTGAATGGAATCCAGGGTCCAAGGGAAATAAAAAACGAAAGAAACGTCCATTTAAAAAGCGACCTAAAAAGCAAGAAGGAGTATAAGCAAAAAGGGCTGACGATATTGTCAGCCCTTTGTATTATTATGGAACTTTATATTATTGCTTCACGACTTTCAATAAGTTGCTTTGCAAATTCTCAGCGGAAACTTTGATGTAGTAAGAACCATTTTCCAATGTGTTCAAATTCAAATCTACTGATTGATTTCCTGCTTTCAACATAGAAGTTTGCACCAATTGACCAGTAACACTATAAATTTCGATCGTGATATCTTGGTCACTCACTGAATTCAAAGTCAAGCTAACAACATCATTTGTTGGGTTCGGGTACAAGCTCGCTTCAATAGTAGGCAAATCGTTTGTTGATGCACTAGCTTGACACTGATCGATAACTTCTTGCACTTTGGTGCGCATATTTGCTAAAGACTGGGCTTGTGTTCCAGCTTGGGAGTCCCAAAGGTCCCATTTGATTTTTTTGTCTGCACAGCTGATCACATTGATTGTAGGGAATCCAAGTGGTGCGTAAATATTCAAATTCAGCTGTAAAGGAGTCTCATTAATGATCGGATAAGGAGTTCCTGTAACCCAGTCTCCTTGAGTACTGCCACCAGTACCATTCAAAGCATTCGCAGCAGTTGCAGCATCACCTTCATAAAAAAGAACAACTACTTCATTGGTGCCGTTTGGACCAAACTCTGTGTAAAGATCTTCCAGATAGTGAGCATTGTGGAAGTTCCAGCACGGTCCACACCAAGTTGCTGATACGTCCAATAAGACTACTTTACCACTGTTCAAGTAATTGTACAAATTGTGACTGTTACCGTTAATGTCTACAACGGTGAAATCAGGAGCTGTAGCTCCGATCTGTGCGGATGCAGCGGAGATTGCTGCAACAGCTAAAAGGGAAGTAAAGAATTTTTTCATGTGTTTTAGCATTTTGTTCATGCAATGATAAGTGATTGGATGATACAGAATTGTGAAAAAAACACACTCAAATTGGAAAGCTAATGCAATAAAAAAGTCCCGACCAAAGGCCAGGACTTTCTATTCAAACAGGTGTGGATTACTTTATTTTTTCAATGAGTCAACTACAGCTTTGAACGCCTCAGGGTGGTTCATTGCTAAGTCAGCTAAAACTTTACGGTTCAATTCGATACCGCTTTTGTTTACAGCACCCATGAATTGAGAATAGCTCATTCCGTGTACACGTGCACCAGCGTTAATACGCTGAATCCACAATGAACGGAAGTTTCTTTTCTTTTGTTTACGACCTTCGTAGGCGTATAACAAACCTTTTTCAATAGCGTTTTTCGCTACTGTCCATACATTTTTTCTACGGCCGTAGTATCCTTTGGCCAACTTCATAAAGTTCTTTCTGCGAGCTCTAGAAGCAACGTGATTTACCGATCTTGGCATAACTTTTAGTTTTTTAATAGTAAGTGCAGCACTATTTCAGCTGGCTTGGTACTTAATATTGGGTTAAACAATACCGAAGTATCTCAGTCGAAGGACTGATTACTTCATATTCAACATCAATTTAACATTAGACAAATCTGATTCGTGAAGCAAACCTGCGTGAGTCAAATTACGTTTTTGCTTTTTGGTCTTTTTCGTGAGAATGTGGCTTTTGAAAGCATGCTTTCTCTTGATCTTACCAGATCCAGTTACCGTGAAACGCTTCTTGGCACTGGAATTTGTTTTCATTTTTGGCATTTCTCTTTTTTTTAAAAGTTAACACACTGTTTGAATGTTGCAGTTACACTGCTATTTCTTTTTCGGATTGATCATTACAATCATTCGTTTACCTTCCAATTTTGGCATTTGTTCCAAAACACCTACGTCGCCCAACTCTTGAACAAATTTCAACAACAATAGCTCTCCACGGTCCTTGAAAACAATTGTTCTACCACGGAAGAACACATAAGCTTTCACTTTTGAACCTTCTTCCAAGAACTTGCGAGCATGGGTTAATTTGAATTGGAAATCGTGATCATCCGTGTTCGGACCGAAACGAATTTCCTTCAAGATCACCTTGCTTTGCTTGGCTTTCAATTCCTTTTGTTTCTTCTTTTGGTTGTATAAGAACTTACGGTAATCCATGATCTTACAAACCGGAGGAACAGCATTTGGTGAAATCTCAACAAGATCTAACTCTTGTTCTTCAGCCATACGCAATGCGTCTTGGGTTGAAACTACACGTGGTTCTTCACCTTCTACGACCAAACGGATCTCACGCGCGGTGATCTTTCCGTTGATCTTGTGTTGTTCATTGTCCTCTTTTCTTACAAAAGGTCTTTTGTTGTCTCTTTTCATTCAGTATTTTAAACAGTTGTCGACAATTCGTTTTCTATTACTTCACGAACCAAATTTGAAAATGCTTCTACAGACATAGAACCTTTATCACCCTCACCACGTTGGCGAACAGATACTTCTTTTAGCTCTGCTTCTTTTTCACCAACAATCAGCATGAATGGGATCTTTTTCAATTCTGCTTCACGTATTTTCTTTCCAATTTTTTCGTTTCTGTCGTCAACGAATCCGCGAATATCGGAATTATTTAGCAATTCTGAAACTTCTTTTGCGTAGTCGTTGTATTTATCACTA
>CAYLJB010000030.1:0-17071 GCA_964383785.1 uncultured Fluviicola sp. | reverse complement strand
AAGATCGCAACTTGGTCAGTTGTTAACCAAAGCGGGAAATCACCAGCGCAGTGTTCTAACAATACCGCCACGAATCTTTCCATCGAACCGAATGGTGCTCTGTGAAGCATTACCGGTCTGTGTTTTTGATTGTCGGCTCCTGTATATTCCAATTCAAAACGCTCCGGAAGGTTGTAATCTACTTGGATCGTACCCAACTGCCACTCACGTCCCAAGGCATCCTGAACCATGAAATCTAATTTCGGTCCGTAAAAAGCTGCTTCGCCGTATTCTACTACAGTTGGCAAACCTTTCTCCGCTGCGGCTTCGATGATCGCCTGTTCAGCTTTAGCCCAATTTTCATCTGAACCAATATACTTCGAAGGATTCTCAGGATCACGCAAAGAAATCTGCGCTTTGAATTTTTCAAACTTCAAGGTCTTGAAAATATACAAAACCAAGTCGATCACTTTTTTGAACTCATCTTTCACTTGATCTTGCATACAGAATATATGCGCGTCATCTTGAGTAAACCCACGAACACGAGTCAAACCGTGAAGTTCACCACTTTGCTCATATCGATAAACAGTACCAAACTCAGCAAAACGAGCCGGCAGATCTTTATATGAACGCGGTTTAGATTTGAAGATCTCACAGTGATGCGGGCAGTTCATTGGCTTTAGCAAGAACTCTTCATCCGGGTCCGGAGTTTTGATCGCCTGAAATGAATCAGCACCATATTTTTCATAGTGACCAGAAGTGATATAAAGTTCTTTGTTTCCGATATGTGGAGTGATCACTTGCTCATATCCTGCTTTGCGCTGTGCACGTTTCAAAAAGTTCTCTAATCGCTCACGAAGAGCAGCTCCTTTCGGAAGCCACAACGGCAAACCTTGTCCAACTTTTTGAGAAAAGGTAAATAATTCCAATTCTTTACCAACCTTGCGGTGATCACGTCGTTTTGCTTCCTCTAGACGTTCTAAGTACTCCGTCAATTCTGCTTGCTTCGGGAAGGTAATCCCGTAAACTCGCGTCAATTGCTTATTCTTTTCATCACCTCGCCAGTAGGCCCCGGCAATAGAGGTTAATTTAACAGCTTTGATGAAACCGGTATCCGGAATATGAGGTCCGCGACAAAGGTCAGTAAAGTTCCCTTGAGTATAGAAAGTAATTGAACCGTCTGGAAGATCTTGAATCAATTCAATTTTATAGGGGTCTTCCTTTTCCGTAAAGAAGGCCAAAGCATCCGCTTTCGAAACTTCTTTTCGAACGTACGGGTTTTTCTGCTTCGCAAGCTCCTTCATTTTCTCTTCGATCTTAGGAAGATCTTCTTCGCGGAATGTATGTCCCATGAAGTCTACATCATAATAATACCCGTTGGCAATTGGAGGTCCTATAGCCAATTTAATTCCCGGATAGAAAAATTCAAGAGCTTCTGCCATCAAATGAGCAGAAGAGTGCCACATGGTCGACTTTCCTTCGTCATCATTCCAGGTTAATAATTGCAAATTACAATCACCAGGAAGCGCTCGTGTTGCATCGATCACTTCACCATTCACCTTTGCAGCCAGTACATTTCTGGCCAAACCTTCAGAAATGCTAAGAGCAACATCTAATGCTGTTGCTCCTGCTTCGTATTGTCTAACTGATCCGTCAGGAAGAGTTATATTAATCATGTTTGAAAAAATTTATGCGAAGTTAGCCAAAAAAGGCCACAACTTCATATGTCTTCATTAGTTTTTAGGCTTTATGTCCGTAAACCAAAACGATGGCCTCTTTACCACTTTTACCTGCACCAATTGAATACTCAATGTGAACGTTTTTCAAGCGCTCAACTTCAGGTACTTTCTTGCGGTAAGCTGTATTCAGGTCTTTAGTAGAAATGGTAAAGTTCTTGCCTTGCATGTTCTTATACTCTTTCACCAATGTTCTATCACTTACATCAGCTGGAGCATCATAAATGCGGATAGTAACCGGGCTTACGGCTTTTTTACAACCGATAGCGATTTGGTACTCATTTGGCAAGAACATAAATAATTCAACGGATTTAGTTTGTTTGGTTCCACCGTTAAAATACGTGATCTTAGATCCTTCGTAACGTGTCCCTTTGATCAGGTCCTTGCAATCTTGTTTCAACGTATTCACAGCGGCATCAAATGCACCGTCTCCTTGTCCTGTAGTTACGCTTAACAACAAGAAAAGACCGAGAGATAAAATTAAATTAATTTTTAGCGTCTTCATGTTGTTTATTTAGTAGGTGAAACAATGTTGTTACGCAGATCAGTTACCGCTTTTGCCAGAGTGTCGAACTCAGCAGGAGTCAATTTTGGTACTTCAAAATTGGCATTACTGTCAGCCTTCTTAACTGATTCTAGGTTGTTGTAAGTATTGAAAACATCTTCAAACATTTTGATCACCGCCTGAAGTCTTTTGTCATCCTTTGCAGGATGCTTTTTCAATCCTTTAATCGTGTTTTTCAAAAGCAACATCTGATCTACCAATGCAGTACCAAGATCCCCCTTCTTACGTGAATCCTCAATGCCTAAATAAAGGCCTTCAGCCCAAGCTCCCGCGAACTGAATTGCCGCTAAATATTTTAGATCATTGTCATCCATGTAAGCATCTGATTTATCCTGAATGTCATAAATCAAATCTGTCAATGCTTCTTTGTTTCCCAAATTCTTATCGAACTTCTCGATAATTGCTTTGTCAGAGAACACACTTTCCATACCGACTTTTGAACCTAGGTTTTGAACAGCGATCAAGTATTCGCGCGCTTCTTGAGTTTTGTTGTTGATAGCACAATATGCCAAATCAGCCGAATAAACACCTAAATTCAACAAACGGTCGATGTTTTGAAGGTATTTGTCTGCGTTAGCAACCGGATTTGTTTTCCCTTTTTGATAGGTCAATCCTGCACTTTGAAACGTTTGTGCCAGGGTGATAGGCTGCGGAAGGATGAAATCGTCCTCATCGGATGATTCATTGGTTGGAATATCAACCGTCACTTCTGCTTTGTCTTTTTCATTGCTGTTTCCTGAACATCCTTGCAGAAATAATGTGGCTGCAAGTACGGGAATAGTGATCTTCATTTTTCTAGACATTTGTATAGATTTCCTTTTTGAGGTGTAAAGAAACAAAGAAAAACAGCACGATATCATACAAGTTTTCAACATTTTACTAAATTTGGTTGAAACCGAATCATTTCAACTTGAAGCACTATCCTCTACTGATTCCTGCTACCGGATTGTTTCTGGGTTCTATTATTCTGTACCGGTTTATCTTACCGGTCAATGTGCTTTTGCCGGCCCTAATCTGTTTTCTATTTTTAATATTCTGCTTTCGTCGCAGGCTGTTTAATCAAGCAAGTCATCCCCACATCCGTTTACTGATCGTCTTTATGCTGTTCCTGCAATTGGGAATGCTACAGTTTTCAGTGAATGACTATCGTCATCTAAATTTTCGACCAACTACTTCCAAAGGCATTTATTCTCTTGTTGGACGTGTCGCAGAAGTTAAAAAATGGGAGGCTTCAAAAGGGAGTTATATCATTGATCTGGAGTTTGTAAGGAACGGCAATGAGCTAAAACCAGTATCGGGTAAAGTATTGGTCTACGAACAATTTTCGACTCTTCAAGAGCGGTTGGAACCAGATCAATTTTTAGGAATTTCCGGTGTTGTTTATCCCATACAGAACAAGAATAATCCGGGAGAATTTGATGCAGAATTCTATTACGGCACCAAAGGTGTTTCCGGAGCGGTTTTCTTGCGTTCCGATCAGCGAATCACCTTGGGTAATCAATATACCATATCGGGATTCTTTGAGCGATGGCGGACTTATTTATCTAGATCTATGGAGGTACATTTAGATGGTGTTTTTTTGGGAGTTGCCAAGGCTTTGATCCTGGGAGATAAATCGGATCTGGATCAAGATACTGTTCGTGTATTTTCAAACACTGGTTCGATGCACGTTTTGGCGGTTTCTGGAATGCATATTGGAATGTTCCTGTTGCTCTTCAACGCCATATTCTCTATGTTCCCAAAATGGTTTTCAAAAAGATCAGCCTTATTTTGGTCCATCGCGCTGATTTGGATCTATGGAGCTCTTTCAGGAGCTTCGCCTTCAGTGATGCGTGCCGTGATCATGTTCAGTATTTTGGCTTTGGGTCAATTATTCTTTCGAAAACAGCATACTGTAAACAGTTTGTTCTTATCAGCAATAGTTTTGTTCTTTATTGATCCGTATGTGTTATTCGATATTGGTTTTCAGCTCACTTATGCGGCCATGTTTGGTTTGATCTTTTTATACCCGGGGATCTCACCCATAGTCAGATTTAAGAATAAATGGTTACAGATGGGGTGGGAGGGAACAGCAGTGGGGCTTGCGGCAACAATTACGACAACACCGTTAACGCTTTTTTGGTTTTATCAATTTCCGAATTACTTCGCTTTGGCCAATATTGGGGTCATGATCTTTGGTTTTTTTGTGCTGGTGGCAGGGATCATCTTTTTATTGACATCCTGGATTCCATTGCTGAATGGGTTTGTAGCTTTCTTGTTTGCGATTTCCATCACCGCTTTAGTCACCTGGGTTACTTGGGTAGAAAGTCTTCCCGGTTCAGTTTCCGGCGGTTTTCATGTTTCATTGGTCCAACTTTGCATTTCCCTGTTGGTAATGATTCTGCTCTTTTATTTCGTCCAGGTAAAGCAATACATTTTGCTCGGTGTCGGACTCGTTTTTTCTTGTTTGATCTGGATATGTGTTGACCGATTTGTATATTTTCAGCAAAGTGAACTGATCGTTCCCGTATCGAAGCAATTTCAATTGATTTGCAGATTAGAAGATAAGGCTCTGGTTCTCTATCAACCAGAACAAGAGGATGTGTTGAAGATTCCCAGAGAAACGCAGAATTATTTGAAATTTGCAGGTGTTAATAAACGAGTGATTCCTTTGAACAAAGACCATCTTACGGTAAATTGGGGAAAAGAAAAGATACAGTGTCATCGCTCAAAATACGGATGGAAAGTGTCACTCAATGGACAGTCTTTTTTTTATAGAACTTCGGGTTTACCTCAGAATGGTGAGTCTAATGAATGGCAGTCAATAAAAGTACAGCGATTGAATAATCCGAATGGAGAATTTAAACCGGTTATTACATTCTTGAATTGATCCCTAAATTGTGATTCTTTGAAACGTTTTAGTTGGTTTGATGTTTCAGAATGAACTTCAGCTACTTCGTTGGAATGTAAATGACATTTTTTTACCGTTTAAAAACGAAATCTGTTAATTCGTGAATTCGTATCACGCTATCCAATTGAAATTACCGATTTTTGCCCCGTGAAAATAAATCTGCGCGCAGCCATTTTGATCCTAATGATCTTTACATGTTCTTTTGTGTGGGGACAGCGTGAGATTCGTGCATTACGCATCGAACAGGAAGTGATTTTAGATGGTTATCTGAATGAACCATTTTGGGCACAGGCTGAAGTAGCAGATTCGTTTAGAACTAATTTTCCTACAGTTGGAGAGTTAACTCCTTTCAAAACGGAAGTTCGTATCGTATATGGTTCTGATGCTATTTATTTTGGGGTAACACTCTATGACCCAAATCCAGACTCAATTTTGGCGGTACTTTCCCAGCGAGATGATTTCGGAAATGCAGATTGGTTCGGAGTTTTGATCGACCCCTATGGAGCAGGGCAAAATGGATTTGGTTTCTACACCACAGCGGCTGGAGTTGAATTAGACGCCATTCTTGGTCAAAATTCCATGGATATAACATGGAATGCGGTATGGAAAAGTAAGGCAGTTCTCACTAAACATGGTTGGAGTTTGGAAATGCGTATTCCTTTCACGCAACTTCGATTTCCTGAAATTCCAGTGCAAGAATGGAAGATCAATTTTAAACGACAGGTGCGGCGCAGAAGACAAAATTCATTCTGGAATGAAGTGAAACCTCAGGTGTTTGGTGAGTTAACACAAAGTGGAAATGTTTTAGGAATTGAGAATATCAAAAGCCCGCTTCGATTATCCTTGTCACCATACACCACCGGATACGTTGAGAATTATTACAACGAACAGAATGGTATACAGGAGTGGCGATTCAGACCTCGTTTTGGAATGGATCTCAAGTATGGTTTGTCTGAATCATTTACATTGGATGCAACCTTAGTTCCTGATTTTGGACAGGCCGTTTCAGATCGATTGATCTTGAACCTTAGTCCTTTTGAAGTCCGTTACAACGAGAACAGACCGTTTTTCCTCGAGGGGATGGACCTATTTGGTTTGGGTGATGTGTTTTATACCAGAAGAATTGGAGACCGCACGTATAAAGGTGAGTATGTAGTTGATTCCTTGCAATCAACTGGAAACGAGGTGTTGAGTGCTCCTTCACAAGCGCAGTTGATCAATGCGATGAAGGTTTCGGGAAGAACAAAAAAAGGATTAGGGATTGGTGTGTTCAATGCGATCGAGCAGCGTGCAGAGGTGAGGTTTCGAGATTCTTTGGGGGTAGAACGAAAAGCTTTAGCACATCCTTTTTCAAATTACAATGTGCTTGTGTTTAGTCAGAATCTTAGAAATAACGGGAATTTATCTGTTGTGAACACCCAAGTATTCAGGCGAGAAGTTAAAGCTTTGAACAATGTTACGCATATGGAGCTTTCATTGTTCAATAAGGACCGCATGTACAATTTGGTTGGGAATTCTCAGTTCTCAAGTAACCAATTATCCGGAGTAGTAAGGAATGGCCATACGGCCTACTTGTCGTTTGGAAAAGTACAAGGAGACCTGACTTATAACATTGATTATTACGAATGCAGTGACAGCTACGACCCAAATGAACTAGGGTTTTTAGCGCGCAACAATTACAGAGGTGTTTTTGGAAAAGTTCGATTGGTGGGCTACAAACCTTGGAGAAACATGCTTCGAAGAACAGTGAGTGCCAACACAAGCATTGAATATTTGTATACACCTTCACGTTTCAACTATTGGAGTGTAACTGCTTCTGCCAATGCTACTTTTCGCAATTTCTTGACGGCTGGAGTCGACCTGAATATGTGGCCTGTTCCGGAATACGATTATTTTGAATCCAGAACAGAAGGTGTGCCCGTGATTTTCCCAAGAAGTATTCAGTTTGGCGGTTTTTACTCGAGTGACTATTCCAAAAAATATGCGTTGGATTTTTCGTTGTATAATCGGTTTTATGCCCAAAAAGGCATGTACATTATTGAAGGAGAAGTATCACCACGTATCCGTTTTTCCAATAAGTTATTCGTTGTATTAACAACTGGGATAACGAAGTTTGCTAAGAACTATGGATTTGTGCGTGTTACAGATACGCTTTATACTAACCAGATCACCATTGGAACAAGAGATCGTTGGATCGTAAACAACTCGATTTCGGCAGATTATACGTTTACCAACCGTATGGGAATGGTTTTAAAATTGAACCATTACTGGCAAGAAGTAAAATACGATTGGTTTACGGCTCTTCAAGAAAATGGGGATCAGTTATCTACCAATTATAAAGGCTTGGATGCTTTGGGTCAGGCCATACATAACACTTCGTTTAACGCTTTCACAGTAGACTTGAGTTTTCGTTGGGTCATGTATCCGGGAAGTGAATTGTTGTTCTTGTGGAAGTATAACATCTATGCTCAAAAGAATAGTTTAGATTACAACTATTTCAGAACGTTCGAGGACCTATTTGACCAACCTCAATTGAACTCTTTTTCCATAAAAGCGCTATTCTTTTTGGATGCAGGGCGTCTTAAACGAAAAAAGAAGAGTTAGTTTGGGATACGAACGTTTATGTCACCACACTTGAAGTGGCCTTTAGGACAAGATTTTCCACCATGTAATCCGCATGGACGACAATCTAATTTTTCTTGAACTTCTTTAACCTCACTATCTTCGGCCAAAGGGCCAAACCCAAAATCAGGTATTGTGGCACAGAAAAATGCAGTTGTTGGCGTGTTCATTGCTGAAGCAATGTGTAAAGGTCCGGAATCATTGACAAAACATCGGGTTGCATTAGCGATCAGCGCGGCAGATTCCATTAATGACAGTTCACCGGCTAAGTTGTTTTTATCAGGAATACCAGCTTCAGTTTGAATGCGTTTGCAAAGTTCGCGATCACCTGGTCCGCCCAACAGATAAACGTCCCCCTTGTTTTTTAACTGAAGCGCTAATTCTACCCATTTACTTTCTGGTAATTGTTTGGTGAACCAAACGGAAGCAGGAGCAAGCGTGAAAAAGCTGGCCGTTTTGTATTTATCAACTTGGTTAAAATCCGATTTCGAAGGAAACAGAGAAGGCCGCATACGGCTCACAGCACCCAGATGCGCAATTGTCTCCAAATTTCGCTCAACCTCATGTTTACCATTTCCAATTTCGTGTTTGATCTTTCGAGTATAAGAAAAGGAAAAAGGGTTTTTATCAAAGCCGATCTTCTCTTTTGATCCAGACCTCCAAGCGATAAGTCCTGAGCTACCAAAGCGGTGCAAATTGATTACTGTTGTGTATTTTTCGCCTCGAATTAGTTTGATAAGTCGAAAGATTTGTTTCCACTTACCTTGTTTCTTATCGAAGACCCAAATATGATTGACATGTGGGTTATTTTGCACTAAACTTTCATTGCCTTTACGCACGAGCAGGTCGATTTGTGCATCCGGAAAAAGTCGGCGTAATTCACTCAATACGGGTGTTGCAAGGATAACATCTCCTAGAAAGGCCGTTTGAATAATGAGGAATTTTTGCATGGGGTAAAGGTAAGCTAAAATCGGTTTTAGGAGTAATGTTTCAAAGTTGCAACTTTGAAACTTTCGAACTTAGCAAAGTTGCTAAGTTCGAAATTCGGATTGTTGCGACAATGGAGATTTGTAAAGTTGCAACTTTATAACATTTTGAAATTTAAAGCTCAAAATTGTCGAATCAATTCCACCACATCCCCTCTTATTAAATGCAACCGATAATGATGCAATTCATATTCCTTATCCAATATTCCTGCGTCTGCAAGAATTCCGATATGCCTTTGTATAGTTGGCTCACTAACCTTTAGAACTTTCGCAAGATCTCTTGCTCTTAGTCCAGGGTTTTCATGCAATAATTCAACTATAGACAAACGTATCGCATTACTTAAAGCGTCGAATACAAATGCGCGTTTTTGAACCCAAATTGGGTATTGAAATGATTTAGATGCTCCCATTTTGTTGATTTGTTTAGCTGAATTTAGTGCGAACTATTTGAATTGCAGGTATTTGAATTTTTGAAAGTTTTACTTATTTTATAAATAAAGCGGTAATTACAATCATTAATGTGTTACATAATTAAAAGAACCAGTCTTTTGTTAATAGATCACTTTCAACTTCATAGCCCGTCCTCAACTTTTCAACTATTTTTGTGAGTAATACAATTGATTTCGAATGAGCAAGCATTTTATACTGTTGATTATTACTGTTTCGACTACGCTATTTGGTTGGTCACAATCTTATTGGCAACAAAAAGTTGATTACAAAATTCAAGTGCGTTTAGATGACAAAAAGCACATCTTACATGGATTTGAAGAGTTTACATACACCAATAATTCTCCTCAAACGCTCGACTTCTTGTATATACACTTATGGGCAAATGCTTATAACGGTGGAAACACGGCTTTGGGTAAACAGTTGTATAACGGGGGAGAGCAATTGCTTCAATTCGGTAATGACTCCATCAAAGGCGGGGTAGATTCTTTGAACTTTCAAGTGAACGGAACTCCTTTGAAGTGGGAATTTGATCCACAACATCCGGATATTGCTAAAGTTTATTTAACCGAAGCTTTGCGCTCTGGACAAAAAGTGACCATTACTACGCCTTTCCGAGTGAAAATACCATCTGGTGAGATCTCTCGCTTGGGACATGTGGGGCAGTCATATCAAATTACACAATGGTATCCAAAACCGGCTGTTTATGACAAGAACGGATGGAATCAAATGCCTTACCTAAATCAAGGAGAATTTTATTCCGAATACGGAACCTTTGACGTATCGATCACCTTGCCCAAAAATTATGTTGTGGGCGCCACCGGTGATCTGCAAACTGAAAGTGAAATTGCTTTCTTAAATGATCTGGCTCAAAAAACGGCTTCCAATATTGATTCCTACAAGGAAAAAGAAAAACGTGCCAATACCTTTCCTCCTTCAGATTCAGAGATGAAAACGATTCGTTATATTCAGAAGGACGTGCATGATTTTGCTTGGTTTGCGGATAAACGCTATTTGGTTTTAAAAGGTGAGGTAGAATTGCCTCATTCAAAACGAAAAGTGACTTCATGGGCCATGTTTACTCCGCGAAATGCCGGTTTGTGGAAGAAATCGATCGAGTATATCAACGATGGCACTTATTATTATTCTCTATGGAATGGCGATTACCCGTATAATCAAGTGACTGCCGTGGATGGAACAATTTCTGCCGGTGGAGGTATGGAATATCCTAACGTAACGGTTATTGGAAATAGTTCAAATGCCATGGAATTGGAGATAGTGATTGTGCACGAAGTTGGTCACAACTGGTTCTATGGAATTCTAGGGTCGAACGAACGTGTACATGGTTGGATGGATGAAGGGATGAATACCTTGAACGAGTTGCGCTATATCTACACCAAGTATCCGAATAACAAGAACATGACGGACATGGTGCGTGGCGAAATGTTCCATGCCGATCATTGGAGTCATTACGATATGGCTGACCTTTCGTATAAAATGATTGCGAAATTAGGAGAAGACCAACCGATTGAAACGCATTCAGCTGACTTTACAAGCGCTAATTACGGTGCGGTAATGTATATGAAAACTGGTTTGGTCTTTAACTATTTGAAAGAATACCTTGGCGATAAGGTGTTTGACCAATGTATGCAGACTTATTTCGAAGAGTGGAAATTCAAGCATCCGCAGCCTGAAGATATGAAGGCAACGCTTGAACGTGTTTCAGGTAAAGATCTTTCATGGGTTTTTGGCGACTTGATCCAAACTACGAAGCATATCGATTTCAAAGTGAAAAGCGTGAAATTGACCAAGCAAGGAACCGCAGTAACTGTCGTGAACAAAGGTCAAGTAATTAGCCCGGTTGAAATAGTTGTAGTTGGTTATTCAAATGGTAAGACTGTGGATACGGTCTGGACAGGTCCTGTAGACGGTGAAGCCACTATTCTTTTTAATCAGAGCATTGATGAAGTGGTTTTGAATGCATCAAACCGTACTCCTGACTTGAATCAAGCGAATGATTATTGGCACAGGAAAGGTCTTTTCGGAAAAGTAGAACCGCTGAAAGTTGAGTTTTTAATTGGAGATAATGAAGTGCGTCAATCCAATGTGTTCTGGACACCAATGTTGGGTGGAAACAAGTACGACAAGTTTATGCTGGGATTGGCTTTCCACAACAATGCGATTCCATTTAATCGTTTACAATACTTACTAGCTCCTATGTATTCCTTCGGAGGAAAACGTGTTTCCGGAATTGCTGATATCAGTATGAGTTTTCTTCCGGCCAATACGCTGAAAGTGTCTCGCTTTGGATTGTCGCTGCGATCATTTAAGAACGACACCATCCTACGTGGTAATGACGGATATTATGTGAGTGCTCAACCTTATTGGTTTGCGAAGATCGGTAACCGAAAAGCAGCAAGTCCGGTAAGTCAGCAGATCTTAGTACAGGGTATGTATCGTTTGGATGTTTTCGGTCCATCTCAGCGCGAACTTGTTGGTGGTTATGTAAAGTACGATTACAAGTTCAAGCGTCCGGATCATGAAATTGGCATGCAATTGCGCGGAGATCATTTGGCAAATGCTGTTAACGGTGATCAGATGTCACGAGGAATGTTGGAAATGAACTACCGATTACGCTACTTACGAAATAAAAAAGAGCGCTGGATGGAATTCCGTGCTTTTGGAGGTGCTTACTTGAATTTCGATATGTATAATTCCGGAAATGCATCAGACTTTACGATGTCTTTGTCTGGAGCATCTGGAATGCAGGATCTTTTCGTGGAAGATTATTTCTTTGGTCGTGCTGAAACACAAGGTTTGTGGAGTCAACAACGTCTGGATAATTGGGGTGGATTCCGCTCTACCAGCACATTCGGTTATACTTCGAATTGGATGCTAGCAATGAACTTCTGGATGCAGTCGCCTGTAGGACCTAAATTCTTGGGTGTTTTCGCTGATTGGGGAATGTTCGAAAGTGGTTTAGGTAATAAAGTCTATTCGGCGTACAATGTTGGATTAGGAATTAAGATCGCATCTGTTTTTGGTGTGTATTTCCCAATTATTATGTCACAAGAAATGGAGGATTCGTACCCGAATGCATCGTATGCAGATAGAATCCGTTTTACCTTGAAATTCAACATTACGAATAAACCATTAAACTTGTCAGGAATTTTATAATATGATCAAGTCACTCTACCGTTTTTTATCTCCAAAGTTTAAAACCTTACATGCCGATTACGCAGTTGCATTCAAGCCGCGATACGGACATGGTTTGCCGCCGCATCCGGAATTGTTCGACATCGTGAATGCGCATCGTCAATCCTACGCTGCATTTATCCAAGAAACTTTGTTGCACGTAGATGCGATACATCAAATTAAAAAGACAGGGGAGGAGCAAGATTCCAATCAACCAGCATGGAACAATGGTTTCTTGCCGGGCTTGGATATTGTGGCGATTTATGGAATGCTCGCAAAATACAAACCCAACAAATATGTAGAAGTTGGTTCTGGTAATTCCACGAAAGTAGCCGCAAAAGCAAAAAGAGAATTGGGATTGTCTACCCAGATTGTTTCGATTGATCCAATGCCGCGTGCGGAGATCGATAACTTGGCTGATGTGGTGATCCGTCAACCGTTTGAGAATATCGAATACAAGGATTTGATCAATTTGGAAAGCGGAGATATTCTGTTCATTGATAACTCTCACCGCATTTTACCGAATTCAGATGCCATGGTCTTTTTCATGGAAATTTTGCCGCGATTGAAAAAGGGAGTTATCGTACATATTCATGACATTTATATCCCGTACGATTATCCGCAATTTATGTGTGATCGTTTCTACACAGAACAATACGGATTGGCGTTCTACTTATTGGCAAACCCGGCAAAATATCAAACGATCTTTCCAAATTATTTTGTTTCTGAGGATAAAGAACTTAGTTCGATGCTTGAACCGTTCTGGGCTCACAAACATTTGGAAGGAGTTGAAAGACACGGTGGTTCTTATTGGTTACAGATAGCGGAATAGTTCCTATTCTACAAAACTGTCCACTAAATTCTTGCGGTAACTTTCCAGTAATCTGTTTCTAGAATAATAACCGGTTACCTGATCGTGGAAAACGACCGGAATGTAATTGAGGGTATAACTGTCCATTAATGCCATTACTGACTCCAAGGGATCGTCAGGTCCAACAGTAATTTGGATAGGTGACATCAATTCATTCAACGACGTGTGAGGTGCTGAACGCATCAATTGTAGGTAATCGGGTAAATCGTCCAGATAAAGCATTCCCAATAGTTTGCCATCAGATCGAACAACAGGGAAAATTCCTTGAGGACTTTCCTGAATTGTATCCAATAAGGTTTGAAGCGTATCTCGCGGACTTAACACGACTACTGTGGTTTCCATTACTTCTAGACGGTTCATAGAACCCAGGATTTGTTTGTCTTTTTCCGATGTTCCAGATATCGGTGCATCACTTGCCAAACGAAGCATGTCCATCGAATGAGGGGTGTAATACTTAGAAAGCGCAAAGCTGATAGAGGAAACGATCATGAGTGGGATCAAGAGTTCATAGCCACCTGTAATTTCAGCAATCAAGAACATGGCAGTTAGAGGTGCGTGGAAAAGTCCACTCAATACTCCAGCCATTCCGGCTACGGTGAAATTAGTCACAGGTAAACTGGGAATCCATCCGGTTAGATTCAGACCATAAGCAAAGGCAAATCCGGTGTAACTACCAACGAAAAGTGAAGGAGCAAAGTTACCACCGTTCCCTCCTGATCCTAAAGTAAGACCGGTAGCAATGGCTTTGAAAAAAATGATTGCTCCACAAAAGATCAAAAACATCCAAGGGGAGGATAAGGATTCGAAAAAGGTGTTTTTTAACGTTAACTCAGGATTTTCCAGTGAGAGCAATTTGATTGAAGCCATGCCTTCCCCAAATAAAGGAGGAAAGACCAGGATCAAACCGGATAATACAGATGCTCCCACAATCGCCTTCGTATAAGATCCCCATTTCAATCGTTCAAGGAATTGCTCCACTCTATGAAATGCTCGCAGGTGATATACGGATATGAAACCACACAAAATCCCTAAAACAATGTAAAAGGGAATGTTGGTTATTTGGATGGGCTGAATCTTCTGGAATGAGAGTAAAATGTTTGGATTTAGCAAGATGGTTGATAGAATTGATCCACTTGCAGCGGCTAACATTAGTGGAATGAATGCTGTAATTCCTACATCCGCTAAAAGTACCTCCATGGTAAATAGTACACCTGCAATAGGTGCGTTAAATGCTGCTCCAATAGCCGCAGCAACCCCGCAGGCAAGCAATAAGGTGCGGTCTTTTTTGCTAAGTCGATACTTATGAGCATAGTTGGAACCAAACGCAGCTCCGGTAATCGTAACCGGACTCTCTAGTCCGGCGGATCCTCCAAAACCAACAGTAATGGATGAAGTAATCGCTTGGGCGTACATTTGTGCTCGCGGCATTAACGAATTTCGTTGACGAATAGCATAGACAATTCGCCAAGTTCCTTTTTCCAAATTCCCCTTAAGAACACGTTTGACAATAAAAACCGTCAAGACTATTCCAATTACAGGCAATACAACGTTTAAAAAGGGAAAGTGAACATGTTGATGCAGGTCACCGGCAAATACGTAAACCCAGTGCGCGAAGGATTTCAATAATACCACTGCCCAAGCTGCAGATAGCCCCACGATGACAGCCGAAATCAATAGAAATTGACGCGGCGTTAATTGTGATTTTAACCAGAAAATTCCTTTGTGAACCGTTTTGATCCAGTCGCTAAGCATGCCTAAAGATAAGCATAATTTGACAATGATTTAGCGAACGACTGTCACTGTGCCTCGGAAATAATACTCCTGATTGTTTCCATCTACAACACGAACAACATAACAATAGACGCCAACAGGAACTATTTCATTGCGCAATCGATGTGTTCCATTCCAACCCAGATCCGGGTCAGTTGACTGAAATACAACCTGCCCCCAGCGGTCAACGATCGAACATTCGTAGTCTCTGAAATCGTGAAAAGAAACAATCGGTTTAAATATTGGGTTCGCACCCTCTGGAGTAAAGGCATTCGGAATGTAAACCAATGGCTCAATGACACCACAATCATCATTCGAGGTGCTGTATTCTTGTATACCCAAGAAATTTGTTGCTTCCTCAGCTACAACCCAATAACAAAAACGACCGGTAGTATATCCAAATTCTCCAACTGGGTCTTCAAAATAGCGTTGATCAGGATCAAGCACAGCAATTGGAGCGGTAGGTGGCATGTCATCCACGGAACGGTATAAATAATATCGAAGAACGCCACCCGCATAATCACCATATGCTGACCAATTCACAAAGTTGATGATCGCGGTTTGATCCGTTTCTACTTGCAACAAGATCGTTCGTGCATAATTTGAAACACTACTTTCTCCGCCGCATGAGTCAATAACAATAGCACGGTATTCATAACTCTGATAATCAACCTGAACATTCTCGTCTCTAAATGTCAGTGTTGATGAAGTTGCAGGGACATCTCCAAGTGTTTCAAACTGTCCGGAAAGCGGATTGCGTCGTTGGAAGCGAACAGCAGTCACATTCGTTCCTGTAGTGATCTCATGCCGCAGATCAACTCCTGATCCACCTACGGATGCTACTCGTAAGTAATGCACTGCTGGCGGTGGCGGAGAATTAAGGAAGAAACACGTGATTGGAGCGAAAGCCTCTGCACCGTTGATATTATTTGCTCTAATAGCAAAACAGTAAGTTTTGAGTGGTTCCAGATCCAATGCGGCGGAAGTGCTGGAGTAATCTCCTGAATTGAACCAAGCCCCACCATTGACTCTCATGAACACGGTATATCCTGTCAATGCACCTCCCCATCCTTCGTAAGGAGTCCAGTTTAAAACAGTTTGACCGTTGCAAATGTTAACGGAAGCGGTGGTAAACATGGAAGTGTGCAATGGTGCCTTCGCAGAAGTTTGATAAGTTGGTGGAATCAGATCTGTAAAACAGGAGTCGAAAGCAGCAACTGAAAATGTCAATGGGCCGTTTACAGGGCCAGGAAATGTATAACTGGTCGTTCCAATTCCCCAAGCGGTATCGATTTCCACAATGAAGCCATTTGCATCTTCCTGATAAATAACATATCCGTAAGTGTCAGGTTGTTCGTTTTGATTCCAGTTGATGGTTAAAATTCCGGTTAAGGTATCAACACTTACTGAGGTTATCTCCGGAATATCCGGGGTCATCATATCTTCTAATAATTCTCCGTCTATGTTCGAGTTCCAAACACAAACTGGCGTATTGTAAACGATCTGGTAGTTCAATACAGCTTCACAAATATCAATGGTATCTGTAAAATTCACAACCCCATATGGCAATGTTGTTAGTGCAGTCCATGTACCGGTAGGATATTCGCGATAGATCGTTGCGAAATTATCCATCCCAGGTAGAGGAGTATCTGCGGGTAGATTCCAACTCAGTTGTGCCGTACCATTAGCAGGATTGAATAGGGTGAGGTATACATTTCGGACTGTATCACTGTAGCGTTTTGCATTTCCATTGCAACCAGAAACCACGGCAGTATAAAAATCCAAATCAGCCCCGGGAGCTGGAATTGTTACCGAGTTCGTCCCGATTGGATAGGTTCCTATCAATCCTCCCTGAAGACTGTATAATTCCAATCCGACATACGTTCCGAATGGATCTACAACCGGTGCCCAGGTGATCGTTAGATCTCCATTCGTTTCAGTGTGAATACATTCAATTTGAGTTGCAGGAATGATTCCCGGATTTTGAACGTGAATGGTAATGGTTTTATA
>CAYLJB010000029.1:25528-25754 GCA_964383785.1 uncultured Fluviicola sp. | reverse complement strand
CAAAGAGACCGTTAGATCATCATTCCCCATTTGCTCGATCCAAATGAAAAAGATTGTCCAAATAGAAAGTGCGACTAGTCCCTGAAACAACAGCGGAAGTCCAACTTTTAAATTATCACGTATTTGAAACCACGAAATTTGAAGTTGTTTCCAAATATCGAACACTCTCATGAATTTCCCAAACAATAGACTCAGCAATAAGAAACATACACCACTCAATTCAGCG
>CAYLJB010000029.1:343-25518 GCA_964383785.1 uncultured Fluviicola sp. | reverse complement strand
CCTTCCAGACCATTTTCTTGAAAACCAAATTTTCCATAGATCATAGGGTAGGCAAGTAGCACATTGATAAATGCAACCGCTATGTTGGCAAACAACACAATTTTGGTTTTACCCATAGCCAAATATGCTGCTTGAACAGTTAACCCAATTGTCGTTCCCCAAAAAGCCAAACTTCTAATCTCTAAGAACGATTGTTCAGCAGCTGCCAATTGTTCATCATGCACCAAAGCACGCATTATCTGTGGCATTCCTACATAAATAAACACTGTAAGGAAGGTGGCAGCAATAATTAGTAATAAAAAGTTGGTATGAAAAACCGCAGTAAATCCGCGATTATCATTGTCTCCAATATGATTTGCCATGCGGATCTGGGCACCGTCACTAAGACCGATAAAAACCATGTGCAGGGTGATATACCATAATCCCGCACTTCCGGCAGCATCAAAAGCTAACTTGTCATAATGCCCCAAGAATGCAGCGTCCGTTATCGAAATAATCGACTGGATGAACCCGCTTAGCATCATAGGCAAGGCTACTAGCAATATTCTACCGTAGGTATAAGGGAGCATCGATTATCAGATAATCTGTAATAATAGACCTTTCAAATATTCCCCTTCCGGATGAAAAGCATTAACAGGATGGTCTGCTGGCTGATGTAATTGCTCTAAAATGCGAACGGATCTGCCGCTTTCAATTGCCGCTGCAATAATGGTATTCGTAAACAATTGCTTGTCAACCACCTGCGAACACGAATAAGTCATTAACAATCCGCCCGGACGGATATGTTTCATAGCCATCGCATTCAGGCGCTTGTAACCTTGAACGGCTTGGTGGCGCTTGTCGCGGTGTTTTGCAAATGCCGGAGGGTCAAGAATGATAATGTCGTATGCTTCACCCATTTCGCGAATATGCACCATGGCATCGGCAACAATGCTTTTATGTCTGTCCTGAAAACCGTTCAATTCGATGTTTGCATCCGTCAATTCAATGGCTTTTTTAGAGCTGTCTAATGAATGGACTTCATTAGCACCTTCTTTCAATGCAGCCAAACTGAATCCCCCGGAATAACAGAATGTATTCAGTATTTTTTTTCCTGCACTGTACTTACTAAGTATAGCGCGATTCTCACGCTGATCAATAAAGAAACCTGTCTTCTGACCATTGATCCAATCCAATTGGTAGCGGACACCATTTTCCAAAGCTTCATAAGGAACGGTAGCATTTCCAAACAAATAACCATCTTCAACTTCTAAGCGTTTTGGAAGAGTTTCATTGGATTTATTGTAGATGGCGACCAAGTCTTTTCCAAGTGCTTTCTTAAGTCCTTCAGCAATCAATCCTACTTGATTATACATTCCAACGCTGTGGCACTGAATAACTGCTACACCGCCGTAGAAATCAATAACCAACCCGGGTAATTCATCTCCTTCACCATGTACAAGCCTGCATATGGAATTGTCAAGTCGAAACAGATTCAATGTCTTTCGCAATGAAACTGCAGCTTCAATCCGCTGATCAAAAAAGTCTTGATCTATTGTGTTACCTTCAAATGATAATACACGAACAGCGATAGAACCATGATTGAAATGGCCTGTTGCAAGAATATTTCCTTTTTTATCAGTCACTTGAACCAAGGCACCATCTTCCAAGTCCGTAGGCATTTGTTTCAATGCACCTGAAAATATCCACGGATGTCTTCTTTCAATTGTTTGAATTTTATGCGGAAGTAGCTGAACGCTTGGATACATGTTCTTGAAATTTGTTGCAAAGATAGCCAAATGTTTCCAAGCGTTTTCAGACTAGGTGATGAGCTCAGGAAAATGTACTTTTACACAAAATTGATTTCATGGCTTACACTGTACAGGTTTTTCTTAAGAATGGAAGTTATTCCGAGGAATATGCAAACGAAAAACACGATGGGGCAGACTCACCGGAAAACATTCGCTTTGAGTGGGAAGATGAATTCCGCATTAAAGGCGTTTTTTCTGATGTTGTTGTTAAACGCGACGATGTATTCCTAATTGAAGGAGAGATCGGTGAGGGGCAAGTATTCTCTTTCACTTTGCCCAACATGTTGTTAATGGAATTACAAGCTCCTACAGGGTCTGTAACAATGGGCTTCTCGGAAAAAGCTATAGACGGTTATGAGATCGACAAGGACAAACAACACATTATTGTTTATTTGAACGACAATGAGGTGATTGAAAATCCGATGCCAGGCCTATATGTGGTCCTATCTGATTTCCCTAAAGAATTGCAAGGCTAGTGGCACTGGAAATAAAAGGTCTCGAAGTTGCATTTGATCGCCCTGTGCTGCAAGGGATTGAACTCACTTGGAAGAAAGGTGCAGTAGTTGGTGTAGTAGGAGCAAGTGGTGGCGGAAAATCCTCATTAATGAAAGTTATTGCGGGATTGTTGGATGCTAATGCCGGAGAAGTCCGCTGGAATCGTAAACGAGTTAAAGGTCCTTCGGAAAAACTAATTCCCGGACACGAGCAAATTCAGTTAGTCAATCAAGATTTTCAACTTGATCTTTATCACAGCGTTCGAGAGAACATCCGTCAGAAGATGTTGTACTTACCTGTAGATATTCGTGAGTCTTTCATTTTTGAATTGCTGGAGCTTGTAGATTTGGAAGAACAGTCCGAACAACAAGCTTTGACGCTTTCCGGAGGAGAGCAACAACGTTTAGCAATAGCCAGAGCACTCGCAACTGAACCGGAAGTCATTTTGCTTGACGAACCGTTTTCGCATTTGGACGCACACCTAAAACAGCGCATCGGTGACTACCTGCGCCTGTTAGTTAAACGTCGGAAAATGCTCTGTGTCTTGGTATCTCATGAAGGACAAGACGTGCTTGAATGGTGTGATGAAATTGTCTTTCTGGATAAGGGAAAAGTAAAACGCACAGGCACTCCAATTGACTTTTATTACAAACCGGAGTCAGCTTACGAAGCGCGTTTTTTTGGTGAGATCAATTCTTTAGGACCAAAACGTTCTCCAATTCTTTTTCGTCCAAATCAATTCGAAATTAACCCAACAGGCACCTGGGAAGGTGTGGTGGTGAATTCACGCTTCGCCGGATCTTATTGGCGTAATCGGGTTTGTGTGAAAAAAAATGAATACCTAGTTTTGTTTTCTCAAGAACCATTATCAAAAGAAATTCGCTTTGACATCAAAAGAAAGGATACGGAAACTCAAGTGGGGTGATATATTTCATCTGATCAAAAAGACAATTCTTGAGTTCTTTCAGGAACAATCCTTCTTTCATGGTGCGGCACTATCATATTATGCGGTGTTTGCATTGGTACCGATGATATACCTTGCGTTGATCTCGTTCGGGCAAATTGTAGGTCAAGATATGGTCTTAAAAATAATCGATAGTTTGTTGAAAGAGCAAGTTGGCTTACAAGATTCAAGTGGATTGATGCAGTTTTTAGAACAAGCCAATTTTCACAAGTCAAGTTTGGTTATGAATATTATAGGAATCGTTGTGCTTCTGCTGTCCAGTACAGCTATGCTGCAATCCTTGCGTACTAGTATCAACGAATTCTACGACATTAAAGTGGATATTACTGATCGCAGAAAACGTTTAGAATACACCATTGGGACCAAATTGGTTTCAATATTCCTGTTGCCAGTCTTTGCATCCGTACTCATGATCATGTATTTCGGGGAAACATTTGTGTTATCCCTGGGATACAGCATTTTTGGAGAAATGAACAGATTCGAGACCTTCCTATTAGATTTGAGCTTGAATTCCTTTTCAATTTTGATGAATGGATTGTTGTTTACAATTGTCTTCAAATACGTTCACGACGGTTTCGTCCCTTTCAAAATAGCATTTGGTGGTGGGTTGGTAACATCCATTCTTTTGTGGACAGGACAACTCGGAATAAAATTCTACTTACAAAATTATTTTTTCGGGAGTAAAGCAGGTGTCGCTGGCACTATCCTCGTGTTGTTAGCTTGGATGTATTACACATCTCAGATTATATTCTTAGGAGCGAAATTCACCAAAGTGTATGCTGACTTCGTTGGTAAATCTATTCGTTTTCAAGGAAGAAAGGTGAGCACAAAAAAGATAATCGCTCATGTTTCTGGTAAAAACAAGAAATAATTTGTTTAGATTAATTATTAATCATATTTTTGATTAAATATTGATCATAAATGAATATCGGGGCAAATCTTAAAATCATTCGAAAACGTTCTAAACGATCTCAAGAGGAAGTAGCACAAGACCTTAGCTTAACAAGAAGTACTTATTCCGGGTATGAAAACGGAATTGCAGAGCCTTCATTGGATACGATCGTTTCATTCAGCTCATATTTCAAAATTCCAACTGACATCCTGTTGAAAAAAGACTTGGATAAATACACGGAGTCTGAATGGTCAGTTTTAGAAAGCGGTCTTTACGCAGATGTGAGCGGTAAACAATTGCGTGTGCTAACCGCAATGGTGGATCAAGAAGACAATGAGTTGATAGAAATGATCCCGCAAGAAGCAAGAGCAGGTTATACAACTGGTTATGCGGATCCCGACTATTTGAAAGTGCTCCCTACATTCAGTTTGCCGTTTTTATCAAAAGACCGTAAATACCGTTCATTCCCGATTAAAGGAGACTCGATGCCTCCAGTAGAAGAAGGCTCGTACGTAGTTGCTGAATACATCCAAAACTGGGGAAGCATCCGTAATGGCACACCTTGTATCGTCGTTACAAAAGATGATGGAATCGTGTTTAAGATCGTAAACAATTGCTTTGCTGCTAATCAGTCTTTTGAATTATGTTCAACGAATCCAATGTACGCACCATATTTCGTACATGTTAATGATGTCCTTGAAATGTGGAAGTTTGTCAATTACATTTCGCCATCGCTTCCTGAAATGCGCGTAGACGACCAGCAATTAAGCAGATCCATTCAAGATCTTCAAAGAGAGGTAGCTGACTTGAAACGTAGTATTACTGGGGAAGGTAATACTTATTCTCCACGAAACTGATTCGTTCATCGACGAGCATTTCGCGTAACAGATTCTTTATCTTTAATCCCAATTCATGGTCGAAAGCTTCTAAAATTTCGTCTATCGATCTGGGAGAAGTAAGCAATTCAAGAATTTCAAGTTCTAAACGAGGATGCTTGGAAAAAGCAGCATTTTCTTTGCAGCGATCGCATTTCCCACACACCTCTGATTCTTGACCAAAGTAGGAGAGGATGTATTGCTGACGGCACTGTTTTCCTTCTACATAACGACGCATGGTTTCAAGTCGTTCCAAAGCACGCTCCTTTCTGAACTGGTAAACCTCCGGCTTTAATTGCAGATAATCATCCGGAAATCGCTCATGTAAGAAAGTAACCATGGGCAAATTGGTGCGCCAGGTTATATCTATGATTCCGTTCTTTTCAAGAAACGCCAACGAATCTAGAAGTTTTTCAGGACTGTATTTCAGATTCTTACACAGTGTGTATTCATCAATCTCCACAAATGAATCGAACAAATCAGAATGCATACGATTTAACTGAACGATCAATGCATCTACTTGCGGATGTTTCAATTGAAAGCCGTACAAATGCGCATTGTCAATCGTGAACTTCAGTCTTGAACCTTTTAACCCATCCTCCGAAAACAGCAGATCACCATTCATTTCCAGGATCTTGAATGCTGGATAAACTTCTGAAATATGTATCTGGAAACGCTTAGAGAATTCAGGAAAATCAAGAACGTACGTTTCCTGATCCCCGGAACCAATGGCGATTTTCAAATAGGAACACAAAGCGCGGTAAATGTGTTTCACTCTATCTGGATCAGGGAATTGAGCAAGCGTTCTTTCTGTTAGAACCTCTAAGTCACCAGGCTCAGTAAATACAAATGTTCGTGCATCCCGACCATCTCTTCCGGCTCTGCCTGCTTCCTGGAAATAGGCTTCAGGATTATTTGGGATATCATAATGCGCTACAAATCGAACATTGGGTTTATCAATGCCCATTCCGAATGCATTTGTAGCCACCATAACCGGCGTTTTCTCGAGCAACCAATCTTGCAAAGCTTTCGAGCGCTCCTGATGGTTCATCCCACCATGATACATGTTGGCCTTTATTCCTTGTGCTAACAGTTGCTGCATGACTTCCTTCACGCTTTTTCGCGTCTGACAGTAAACGATTCCTACCTGACCGAAAGTTCGTTGACATAAACGCATGATAGCTTTGAGTTTACTCTGCACAGGATATACTTCATAACTGATGTTTGTGCGTTCGAAAGAAGTTTCGAATACAACGGCTTGCTCCATGCGTAAACTGGACAGAATGTCTTTTTTAACCTTTTCAGTAGCAGTTGCCGTAACAGCGATCATGGGAACATCGGGATGTAGTTCGCGCAACTGAACAATTTGCTGATAGCTTGGACGGAAATCATGACCCCATTCTGAAATACAATGCGCCTCATCTACCACGATCAATCCAATCTCCATTCGCTTTGCACGCTCCTGAAATAGTCGCGTTTGAATACGTTCCGGAGAAACATACAAAAAGTCTAAACCACCAAATCGAGCATTATCTAAGGTGATATCCATTTCCTTGTAGGACATTCCGCTCGTTAAAGCTTTCGCTCGAATTCCGCGCTTTTTCAATTGGTTGACCTGATCTTCCATCAACGCAATCAATGGAGAAATCACAATGCAAATACCCTCACGGGCTAAACCTGGAACTTGATAACAGATTGATTTCCCCCCTCCGGTTGGTAACAAGGCCAAAACATCTTTGCCATAGATCGCAGCGTCAACGATATCCTCTTGTAGAGGTCTAAATTCCGGATATCCCCAATGTTTTGATAAGAGCTCGCGACTTTTCTGCATGATTTCGCAAAATTAGTGCTTGATTCCGACTAATCGTGTGTAATAAGATTCTTTTAATAGATCTTTCAATTCGATATATGGCACCACGGCCCATTCCGGTTCTAAACAAGGAGCCATGATATGTGGAAAATAGGGTAGCAGCTTTAATCCATCACGCGTAAAGTGCATTTCCATATCCGCTGTCCATAATTCAATGCGGTTGAATTCACAATCATCACCACTCAACTTAGCTTCTTCTTCGGTTGTTTCATCAAATAGTTCAGGTAGTGTTTTCTTAAAATAATTGTAAACTAGGACTTGAAAAGCTTCGTTTTCATCTTGATCCATTTCAAATGCATTCTCATTTAAAAAGTCCGTGTTTTTCAATTCTTTACCTTGTTCCAGATCAATAATCACAGCATAATTAGCCTCTTCAGGATGCATCATGCCAACACACATGAAGTAATTGAAAAAACTCATTGAAAGAATGGATTCGTCAATTACCTCAATGGAATACGAATAACCAAAATCAGTCAATTCTCCTCCTGCAGCTGAACAATCCAACATTTCCAAGAATCGCTGAATGTGCGTGCGTTCCAAATACTGATTGGCCACTTTTTGTTTGCCGTCAGGAAGTCCGGAATCTATTCGTGGCATCTCAAGACCTGTGTGCGTTTCGGTAAAACTTCTCCATGTCAATCCCTGATCTATTATCACAGAGTCCTTACCTGACAATTTGAAAAGATCCAATTTAAACAGATCAATCCCACTTAATTTTAATTCGTGCAAGACTGGATTATTGGCTAAGCGCTTCGAGACGAATTCATTTGGTTTGATCACAGTGAACGAAACTGACAATCGCTTTCCATTCCGTGACCAATTCCCAATGTACTTCTCACCACTTTTCTTAAACACAAGGAATTCCTTTATCTCGGGCGAACCGTAGAATTCATCGTAATTTGTTTCAAAAGAATACACACCTGATTTTAATGCGCCTTTTAGCGGAATATCTATGAGTTGGTTCTTGTAATAATAACGCCCGAAATATTCGGTACCTTCTCCTGATAATTCCAGATAAACAGTGGCTTTCCCGATGGTGCCTTTCAAACGAAGTTGTGTATTGGACCATCCTAAAAAGGACGTAAGTCCGGCAAACAGCACTAATAAAATGTGAATCATCTTCATGTCACAAGAATACAAAATCCATGATTACGAAACTGCAATGAAATCAACTTATTTTAGGTATATTCGCAGAACTATTAATTGAAGTAATGCAACAAACAATTTCTATAAAAGTAACCCCGACTCAACAATCTAAGATCAATGAAGTGAACTGGGAAAACTTACCATTTGGAAAAGTTTTCTCCGATCACATGTTGGTAATGGATTATCAGGATGGGGCATGGCAAGAGGCAGAGATCGTTCCTTTCGGTCCAATCCCAATGCATCCTGCTATGTCGGCAATCCATTATGGGCAGTCCATCTTTGAAGGTATGAAAGCAAATCGTACTGTTGATGGTGATGTGGTTATCTTCCGTCCGGACATGAATGCAAAACGTTTCGCTGAGTCTTGTGAGCGTATGTGCATGCCTGTTATACCTGAGGACGTATTCGTTGAATTGGTTCGTAAATTGGTGGAAGTTGAAAAAGCATGGATTCCTTCAAAAGAAGGCTATTCCTTGTACATTCGTCCATTCATGTTTGCAACAGATGAGTTTATTGGAATCAAACCTTCTGAAACCTATAAGTTCATGATCTTTACTTGTCCGGTTGGCGCTTACTACAGTGAGCCGGTTAATGTGTTGATCGAAGAATTCTATACACGTGCATCTGAAGGAGGGGTAGGACGTGCGAAAGTTGCTGGAAATTACGGCGCATCGCTTTTCCCGGCTCGAAAAGGACAGGTAAGAGGTTACCATCAGCTGTTGTGGACCGATGGAAAAACACATCAATTTGTTGAAGAGTCTGGAACGATGAATGTTTGTTTCATGATCGATGGCAAATTGGTTACTCCATCAGAGGATAGCGATACGATCTTACGGGGAGTTACCAAACGTTCGGTAGTTGAAGTAGCCGAGTATTGGGGGATTCCGGTAGAAGAACGCAAAATAACGGTTGCAGAATTAGTAGAAGCGAACAAAAACGGTACGCTCACCGAAGCTTTTGGTGCAGGAACCGCTGCCACGATCGCGCACATTGCAAAAATTGGATACAGAGATACTGATTTAGTATTGCCTCCGATCGAAGGACGTGACTTTAGTTTGAAAGTACATGCCTATTTAGATGATATGAAGGCCGGTAAAGTGGAAGACCCTTTTGGCTGGATCTACAAAGTATAAATGAAAGGAGGATTTTTCCTCCTTTTTTTATGGAATAAATAAGCTAAAGCATCTTAAGCCAAAAATCACCATGAAACTCATCGCATTTTTCTTAGTAGTTTTGTTCACTGCATCGGCAAACGGACAGATCACGCTTCGTGTTACGGTGATCGATCGTCAAACCAAGGATGCCTTGTCTCATGTTGGCGTATTTTATAAGACTAAAGCAGATCAATCAAAGACCTACTTCACAAACCGGAACGGTGTTGTACATTTTACAGTGCCTACTGATGACACCCTTTCAATCCAAACGGAACATTTTGCATACGAGCCATGGGAAATAAACAATCCTTTTGTTTTCAATGCCAAAAGAGATACCGTTGACCTGCTTATACGAATGCGTTTTATGAAAAGTACAAGCATTGATGAAGTCGTAGTTAAACCGGCAGGAGTTCCAGACACTGTTTTTCAATCGCAACGGGTTTCGGTTCTAGACTTTGAGTTCCTTCCTAACGGAAATATGTTGCTCTTAGCTTATCCTAAAAACCCAAGAAAGAATACGGAACTTCTGGTTTACGACAGTTACGAAGTGAAAGGAGAAATTCCGCTGGAGGAAAAAGGACTGGAATTAGTTCGTGATTTTCGTGGGAATCCACATGTGGTTACCGAAAAGATGGTTTATGGTTTTCAAGAAAATAATAACCAAATTCAAATGGCTGGGTTAAGTAAGGAATACTTCATGACCTATGTAGCTCCAATTGTTGACACAACCGTTTCGAAATATTTCTTCTCGAATTTCAATCCTTTATATCCAGCATTTGAATATTTCACCTTTGATCTGATGGATTCAGCTTACAGAAAGATTGCAAAGATCGAAGATGAATTGATGATGGAATTGTATCGATCCGAATACAAATGGGTAGATGTTCGCACCAAATTATGGGCAAGGGAAAAAGAACAAGAAACCGGGATTGATAAGGAGATTTGGGTAGGAGCCAATTACTTCACACAATCTGTTTATTATAAAGAATTGTATGCTCCAATGTTTGAGCGTAACGACAGCGTATTTGTTTTTGATCATTACAAGAACTGGATGTATCGCTATTCAAAAAAAGGCGATCTCTTAGATTCGCTTCCAATCTATTATCATCTGCAACCAAAGCAGACAGGCTGGAAAAAATTATTAGTTCAAGATCAGACAACAGGTCAGATCTATATTGTATTTGACAAAGCAGGGTGGGTGAGTTTACGTCGATTTGATGCTGCAACCGGGAAGTTAGAAGAAAGCATCCCTCTATACTTTAGATATCCTGAAAATATTCAGATCCGTTCAAATACGGTGTATTACACCTATAGACCTTTTGAAACTGCTCAGAAAAAATTCTTGTATAAAGAAGTATTACCCTTGAAATTTACAACTGTTCAGGTGAACAATGGAGATTGGTAAAAGCGAAAGAGCACCAAGACGGGCGTCGTGATGCTCTCTCTAATCAACCTAACCTAACCACCTAAATCGGGTCAAATATAAGATGGATTATTCAATAACAATCAGTTCAATACGTTTTTTTTTAAACAAATTATTATTTTAATGTGTAAAGAAAATAAACTGTGATTATTTTTTATCAATAATGACCCTTCCCAGTGGGCCTTCGCAAAATAAAAGGTCTAGAACCGACAATCCTTTACGATGAACTTGATCCGGTGAAAACAACACTTGTGTGTAAATTGGTTCATGTTGCGATGAAAGAAACAAATCGTTTCGAAAATCCAAATCGTAATTATCATGAAATGAATCCGAAGGCAATAATTGCGTGTTGAACCCCCATTCTTTTAATAAAAAACGGGTAATCTCTATATTCATATCCAATAAGTTATCTGTAGCCATGATCAGCTTTCGAATATCAGAATGATAATACTCGTAAAAAGGAGATGATCCGTATGCAGCATGCAGCGCCTTTTCATGTTGCTTTTGCCAACCATCCTGCAAACAACTCACTGCGTGCATGGGAGTTTTATTTCCATATGGACGACTTACAGGAACGCTCAACCTGAACACACCTTGAGAACCAGTTAATTCACATCGAGTACGTAAGGATTGCTTCACGAAATGTTCGTGTTGTTCAATATAAACCTGATCAAAATGAACAAGCTTTGAGAAATACGGTATGCTTCCGAAGTAGGCTGTTGGAAAACAAACCTTCATTAGCGAATCACATTGAATACGCGATCCCAGCGAATACCTTGCGACCCTTTAGAGAACCAAACGATTGACGCTTTTCCGACAACGTGGTCTTCAGGTACAAAGCCCCAAAAACGAGAATCTGCTGAATTGTAACGATTATCTCCCATCAACCAGTAATAGTTCATCTGGATCTTGTAAGTATTCGTCTTTTTTCCATCAATGTAAATCCCATCTTTTCTTTCCTCCAATTTGTGTCCTTCGTAAGCCGTGATGATACGACGGTACCAAGCAATGTTCTCTTTACGGAAATCTACTACTTTCCCCTTGTAAGGAACTTGAAAACGTGTGAAATCAGTAACGGTATTGTTAACATTCACATCTTTCGGGAAATAGCGTAAATTGGCTATCTTTTCGTGGATCTTTGCCGAACTACCCTTATCTGCATACTGTGGATTTAATTCAAGCTCGATCTTCAATTGAGGGTATTTAGCCTTAAGCTTATTGTATTTATCCTTGGTCAAGAATGCGATGATCTCGCCGCCTTGCAGTTGATAAAAATCATTGTCTTGTTCTGACAAACCTAGGTTTCTCAATTCATTCACAGAAAAAGATGAATCATTGATATTGTATTGCATATTCTGGAATTGGAAATGAGGAACTTTCTTGTTGTTCACAAACAATTCAGCACCTTTTAGTTCTACCCAGTCACCTGAAATAGCAACACAACGTTTGATGTAGTTCTCGCGTTTGTCAACCGGACGGTAGATCAAGCCACCATGTTCAATGTAAGGAAGTCCTTTTTCCGGCATCCCGCCTTTAGAATAAGTGATTCCTTTAGCCATGGATGCACGAGCGACGTTTTTCCAATAAGAGATGTTCTCGATGAAATCATTACCCAAGGTGTCTAAAACCAAATTATCAAAAGACTCACCTGTTTGCTGCGATTTCATACTTAAAACCGAGAATAGATTTGGGTTTTTCTGAGAGATTGACTGAAACCAGAAATACATTGCTTCATCAATCAACACTCCATGGTAATCATGCCCCATCAAACCATTTGGTACACGTGGATCATAGATCGCTGTATCACCACTTGGATAGTTGAATACCATCACATCATTGCGTTGTGGTTTTGTCCAACCAGGAAGACGGAAATAGTTCCCGGTCTCCAATGTTGAATACGATTTAATATTTACCCACGGAATGGTGTTGTGAACAAGTGGAAATGAAAGGGGAGTTACAGGGACTTTCGGACCGTAAGCCAATTTATTCACGAATAAGAAGTCACCAACAAGCAAGGTCTTTTCCATCGATCCTGTTGGAATTTGGAATGGTTCAAACACATACGTACGAATAATACTGGCTGCAACCAATGCAAACACAATGGAATCACCCCATTCTTTGAACTTAGTCTTCTTACCTGGCTTGTCTGCACGGAAACTCAAAACCATTGCAACAATGTGTCCCAACACAGGAAGTGAAAGGAACAACACTACGTGATCGCCCTGTGTTCTGCGTGCCACTTCTACGGGATTCGCCCAATTCGTTTCCGCTAGCAATGGCAGTTTATCATCTTTTGCAATTTTCCAAAGGATCAAATACGGGAAGAATATCCCTTGAAGCGTATCTCCCCAGGTGAAAAAACCAAAACGACGGATTAAACTCAAATTGGCTACCATCCACATAACCAAATGAACTCCCGGAAACAACATTAACAAAGACCACCAAGGCTTCTTAGCACCGGTTTTAAATACGTAATAGTAATTCAATCCCGGTACAAGTCCTTTCCAAGAAGCAAATCCTTGTCGTTCAAACGTCTTCCACCACAATCCTAAATACGGGTGAACCAAGAATAAGAAGATATAAAAATAAAAAACGTTCATATACTAAAGTGCTAAAACATCGCGCATGGTAAAGATTCCTTTTTTACCTGCAAGGAATTCCGCTGCAATAACAGCTCCGAGTGCAAATCCATCTCTGGAATGAGCGATATGGGTTAAACTGATTGTATCAATAGGTGAGTCGTACGCTATTGTATGTATTCCCGGAACATCCGGCTCTCTGAGTGCTTTGATCGGTAATTCACCAACTTGTGCGGTCGGATCTTCATTCAAGGCGCTTACCCAAGAATGATAAGCTGCATGATTGGATAAAATTCCTTCTGCCAAGGTAACAGCCGTGCCACTTGGTGCATCCAATTTTTGCGTATGGTGAATTTCTTCAATGGAAGCTTTGTAATCCGGTTGCTTGCTCATTAGCTGGGCCAAGCGTTCATTGATCTGAAACAGAATGTTTACCCCAACACTAAAATTGGAAGCATACAACAATGAACCATCTTTAGCTTCAACAGCCGATATAACCGTTGCTAAGTGTTCTTGCCAAGCGGTTGTACCAACAACAACTGGAAGATTCGCATCAAGGCAAGCATGAATGTGGTTAACTGCTAAAGCAGGCTGCGTGAACTCGATGGCAACATCCGCCACATTCAAATCTTGAGAAGAAATTGGATTGTCAGAGTTGATCTTGTAGGCAATACTATGTCCGCGTTCCAATGCAATGCGTTCAATTGCTATACCCATCTTTCCATATCCGATCAATCCTATTCTCATGCGCCAAAAATACGAAATTACCCTTTCAGGAATTTCAATTAACGAAATTTAAGTGTTGCTCCAAATCCTACTGAATTACCAGTAAAACTTGGTTGAAAATGCAAGCTCAGATCTTCGCTCACATCAAAATTCACAAAGTGTGCTTCAACTCCGGCATCCAAAACGTTCAATAAATAAACCACACCGAAACCGATTATAAAGAGGTCGCGTTGATTTCGTGAACTGGAATAGAGTGTCAATAATGCATCGTCATCGTAAGTGTCGAATTTAACCGGAGCGTTTCCTGCTTTTCGGGATTCGTACTCACTGCGATAATCGTTCTTTAGACTATTCTTTTGCAATGCAAAATAACCTGTAGCACCCAATCCGGCATAGATCAATGGAACTTTCCAATAAGCTTTCTTTTTACCTTTTGGCATAGCCAAATGATTATAAACTTGTCCTGCACCCGGCAAAACTGCAGAGAACAAGACCGCTTTTTTTACGGAATGTTGGGGAGTAGAATCGGCTAGTGTATCCTGTCCAAAACCAGTTCCGGTCACAAAGACTAGAAGCAACAAGAACACCAGTCGCATATTACGCTTTATTCAGAATTTCGATGATACGATTCAGGTCCACCTCAGAAGAGAAATTAATCACGATCTTGCCAGCTCCAGATGGCGCTTTTTTGATCTCCACTTTTGAAGAGGTTTTATCACTTAGATGTAAGCGAAAAACTTCCTGGGCCCCACTCAATTCAGATGTCTTTCCTTTAGAAACAGAAGGAATAGGAAGCTCTTCAGCTGATTTTGAACCACCAGTACGGATCAATTCTTCGATCTCACGAACAGAAAGCTGAAAATCAATAACTTGACGATACAATTCTAATTGACGATCTTCATCGCCAGCAGAAACAAGTGCGCGAGCGTGACCCATTGTGATCAAATTATCTCTCACACCAAGCTGGATCTCAGCAGGTAATTTCAAAAGTCGCAGGTGGTTTGTAATACTCGAACGACTCTTAGATATTTTTTGAGAAAGCTGATCTTGTGTCAAACCGATCTCATCGATCAAACGCTGGTAGGAGAGAGCAACCTCAATTGCATTTAGATCTTCACGCTGAATATTTTCGACCAACGCCATTTCAAGCATGGCTTGATCATTCGCAACGCGCACGTAAGCTGGGACTTCTTTTAATCCTGCTAACTGAGATGCGCGGAAACGACGTTCACCGGAGATCAATTGATATTTATCTCGTCCAAGTTTACGCACTGTAAGAGGTTGAATGATCCCGTGAATACGAATGGAATCTGTCAACTCTTGCAAAGCCTCCTTCTCAAAGTGAGTACGTGGATTGAACGGATTTGCCTCAATTGATTCGATAGGTAACATAGCAACTCCTCCCTGACTGGTTACAGCTTGAGCAGTGCTACTTGTTGTAATATCCGTTGCAGCATTATCCAATAATGCGCCTAAACCTTTCCCTAGAGCGGATCGTTTCTTTGGATTAGATGTCATTTCCTACCTCGAATTGTTTATCGTTATTGCCAATTTTGGTCATATCATTGCGCTGCAAGATCTCCCTTGCAAAATTAAGGTAATTTATCGCTCCTTTGCTTGCAGCATCGTGGATAACGATCGTTTCACCAAAACTTGGTGCTTCACCCAATTTTGTGTTTCTATGAATTACCGTATCAAAAACAAGATCTTGGAAATGCGTTTTCACTTCTTCAACTACTTGGTTTGCTAAGCGCAATCGTGTATCGTACATAGTTAACAAGATACCTTCGATCTCCAATTGCGGATTCAACCTTCCTTGTACGATCTTGATCGTGTTCAAAAGTTTCCCCAAACCTTCTAAAGCGAAATATTCACATTGAACAGGAACCATAACTGAATCAGCGGCAGTTAAGGCATTTACAGTGATCAATCCCAAGGATGGCGAACAGTCGATGATAATAAAATCATATTGATCACGCACTTTATCTAAAGCTTGTTTCAACATGTGCTCACGATTGGGCATGTTGATCATTTCTAACTCCGCACCAACCAAATCGATATGAGATGGAATTATGTCAAGATTCGGATTGCTCGTTTGAATGATCAATTCAGATGGATGAATATCATTGATCAAACAATCGTAAATATTTCGTGTGTTCTTCGGATCTAATCCCACACCAGAAGTAGCATTTGCTTGCGGATCGGCATCTACCAAAAGGGTCTTGTATTCCAAAACCCCGAAACAACCTCCTAGGTTGATCGCAGTTGTCGTTTTTCCAACACCACCTTTTTGATTCGCAATTGCTATGATTTTACCCATTTTTGGAGAAATTTGAGCCTAAAGATACGCTTTCCAAACGAGGTGGACATTACAGAGAGGACGCGATTTATCAACCTATGAATTGTTAATAGGTTGTTTATTCCTCCTACAGATCTTCGAATTTCAAGTCTGACGTTTGATTTTCAAATTGCGAGTCAGTATTTGCCAACTTTTCCTTGGCTACCTTTAAGGTTTCTTGAAGTCCTTCCAGGAATTTGTCAAAGTCCTCTTTGTAAAGGAAAAGCTTGTGCTTCTGATAAGACTCTGAATCGCCATTGCGCTTACTCTCGGTGATCGTCACGTAAAAATCTTGACCACGGGTAGCTTTAACATCGAAGAAATACGTCCGTTTTCCTGCCTTAATCGCTTTAGAAAAAACCTCGTCTTGGCGATCGTTCTGTGAAAAATTACTCATATTGGATTTTGCTCGTTTGAACAAATATGGTGTTATTTTCTGAATAACAAACAGGGAATGACAACTTCTTAACTCTTGCGTTTTTTCTTCGGAGGCAACACGGCATTATCCGGAGTTTTATCCTTATGTCGCTTCTTTTGCTCGTATTTTTCCAAAGCAGTCATTTGAGACTTGTCTTTTTTACGACCCTTATCGCCTTTGTCATCTTTTTCTGGATCACCCGATTCATCTGGCAATGCCGCAATGTGCACTTCTTTTGAACCTGCCGGTGTACTGGAAGTAGGGTCAACCCATTCACTTTCAGTCACTTTTTCCTCAACAACGTCTCCAGTTTTCGGATCCATACGGTGCATTTTTACTGCTACAGTCTCTTTGTTCACACCAATAACGTCTTCTTTCAGCACCCATTTATTCCCACTCAAAACAAAGGCGTCGTATGACATGTCAGGAACATAATACTCATAGAAACCCGTTAGATTCGGAGCTTCCGGAGAAAGGTGATCAAAGATAATTCGCTTATATTCTTCCTCGTAGCGCAAGGACATTACTGCTTTTTCAGAATGTTCAAAAAACACGCGCTTCAAAGTCTTGTCGCCGGTTTTAAATACCGAAAGACCAAGTTTTAGAGAATTCCCGGTAAAGGTCAGAACATCGATCAATTTGGTGTTACTTGATTGCAGACCACCATCCCAACCCAACAATATATAAGCCATTTTTCCGGAACGTTCGAAAGGAATGATCTGATAGTACAAAGCACCATACCAATTCTCTGCATCTAACACCTCTTCAGGTTTTCCCGGCAACATGAAAGAATTGTCAATTAATTCAATTGCTTGATGTTGATTGTTTTTTGGGTCTCTCTGGATAACAAAGGCACAGTACTTCTGAGATTGATCATCCATCTCAATATTCCAATTTACAATACGCACCATTCCATCCGGACTTTCAATGATCCCGATTGTAAGCAATTGCGTAAACTGCAAATCAAAAAAACTTGGTTCTTGAACAGTAGACCACATCAATTGCTTGAACTGATCGTTCCATTTCAGTTTATCTGAATCATTTTTAGACGCACGAAGAGAATCGAGTAGAACCGCAAGTTCTGACTGTCGCTGCGCAAAATCAAATTGTGCGGCACCGAAGAATGAGATACAAAGCGTAAATAAGACAAATGCGGTCTTCATGCCAGAATAAACGAATTATAACTTGAATCGTTACAATTACAAGTGCATGAAATCTTTTTTCGCAAGCAATTCATCCTCAGATTCGCGATATTCTGGATCATCCACACAACAATCTACCGGACAAACTGCTGCACATTGTGGCTCGTCATGAAAACCTACACACTCCGTACACTTATCCGTTACGATATAATATACATCCATATCTTTTGGATCGTGTGTTTGATCCGCTTGCATTTCATCGCCGTTCAAGGTAGTGATCATACCTTTCAATGAGGTACCATCAGAATAGCGCCATTCAGCACCCCCTTCATAAATGGCATTATTTGGACATTCTGGTTCACAAGCTCCACAATTAATGCATTCGTCTGTAATCATTATAGCCATACCTCAGTTTTTTTTGTGCAAATATAGTAAGCCGTGATCGAAATCGATTCCTAAAAAAATGAAAGAAAGTCCTTTTTTAGAAAACAACTTATTTTTGTAGTGTGCAAAGAGAAGAATTAATCCCCGTTTTATCACAACTTGGAAAGGTCTTGGCTGATCTTGGTCAACAAAATGAATGGCCCGGATTTCAGTGTGGACTTACTGAGTCTGAATACCAAGAGGCAAACGCTATTATACAAAAGGAAAACTTTTACAATCCTTGGTTCACACCAGACGGTATTCGGAAAGCTTTTTCAGGGATCAGTACAATGCTTGATCAGGAAACCTTAACGGAATTTGCCAGTCGTTATCCAAAAAACCAGAAGAAATTGCGTATTGGGATTGTCATGGCGGGAAATATTCCATTAGTTGGGTTTCACGATCTATTGTGTGTCCTGTTAAGTGGTCACCAAGCCGTGTGTAAATTAAGTAGCTCCGACAGTCGGTTGCCTATGATGATCTTTAAATGGTTGTTTCAATGGGAACCACAATTAAAGCAATTCATTCATGTGGCAGCAGGCCCAATGGGAGCATTTGATGCGGTAATCGCAACTGGAAGCAACAATTCGAGTGCTTATTTTGAACAATACTTTGGTAAGTATCCTCACATCTTTAGAAAAAACAGAACATCTGTAGCTGTATTGACAGGAAATGAAACATCGGAAGAATTGTATGCGTTAGGAGATGATTGCTTTACCTACTTTGGGATGGGGTGTAGAAATGTATCCAAGATCTTTGTGCCGGAAGACTTCGATCTGAATCGATTGTTTGAAGGGTTTTATCATTGTGGTGAAATCGTCAATCACCATAAATACGCCAATAACTACGATTACAATCGCACGGTGTATATGATGAACAAAATTCCTTTTCTAGATAATAACAGCTGTATCCTGAAAGAAGATGAAGGCTTGCATGCCCCGTTATCAGTAGTTTTCTACACGCGTTACAAGAACATTGGAGAGGTGAATAAGTTTTTGAAGCAACATGCCGATGCCATTCAAGCAATCGTTGGTCGCGATTATATTCCTTTCGGTGCAGCCCAGAAACCAATGATCGACGATTTTGCGGATGGGGTAGATACCATGAAGTTTCTCTCTGAACTCTAGTTGATTAAAGGAAAACTAATAGTTATTAACAAGCTCTGTAACCATTGTTGAAAACTTGCGTATTAGAACGGGATTGATTACCGTTGTTATGCAAAAGTTCACTTTAAGTATTGGTTTAGTCCTAAGCACCATTTGCTTTGGAAAAGAGGAGAAAAAGCCGATGTCTCAATCGGATTACATTTCTTTATGGTCGAATGTTGCCGTAGAACACATGCAGCAATACCGTATTCCGGCCAGTATCACATTGGCACAGGGGATTCTTGAATCAGGAAACGGAAATTCACCACTTGCTACTGAGGCAAACAATCACTTTGGAATTAAATGTCACGAATGGACCGGTGAAAAGGTGTATTTCGACGATGATAAAAAGCAAGAATGTTTCCGCAAGTATCCAAGTGGGGATGAGTCATACAAAGACCACAGTGTTTTCTTAACGACAAAACAACGATACAAAAGCTTGTTTCAATTACCAATCGACGATTACAAGTCATGGGCGAATGGGTTAAAAACGGCTGGTTATGCGACGAACCCGCAATATGCCAATAAATTAATTGATTTAATTGAGCGTTTGCGCTTATTCGAATTTGATGAAAAAACGATCAAGAATCCGGCCGAGCAACAATTAGCTCAAGAGATCAAAAATGAGAAAGAAGAAAAGAGTGTAAAGATCGACGCGAGCGCATTGGATTACAAAGCACACTCCGTGAATAAAAATAAGAACGAAGTGAATTATGTGATCGCCAAAAAAGGGGATACGTACTACAAGATTGCGCAAGAATTTAACCTGGCGATGCGTCAACTTTATAAATACAATGATTTTGGACCGAAGAAAGATCTACTTGAACCGGGAGACATTGTATACATAGCACCTAAACGTCTGCACGCTAAAGAAAAAGGGGCCGTTTACATCGCTAAAAAAGAGACAACGATCCGAGAGATTTCTCAATTAGAAGGAATTAAAATAGAAAGTTTACTCCGTATAAATAATTTGGAAGACAAAGAAGCAATTGTTCAAAAAGGGCAAAAAGTACTTCTACGCTAATTGGTGTTGAAGTTTATTGTTGTTGTTTGTTAAAAAGGCTGTGTTCTGCACAGCCTTTTTTAGTATATTCACTTTAGGATTTCAATGCTAATTGTTTAGTTCTATTAGTAAAGTAGATTAATTAAAGTGTTAAAACGGTTTAGTTATCTGTTTGGGAATTAAAGAATAAATAGTCTATTTTTGGCACAATTGCTTGCTTATGAAACCGTCAAACGAACTGTTCAAACTGATCAAATCGCTTACAAAATCTGAAAAGCGTTTCTTTAAATTGTCCTCTGCACTTCAAAGCGGGGAAAAGAATTACTTGAAGATCTTTGATTTTATCGAGCGTCAACCAAATTACGACGAAGAAGAATTGAAGTCGGCTTTCAAGGACGAAACATTTGTAAAGCACCTTCCTTCAGAGAAGAATCATCTTTACCGATTGATCTTAAAAAGTTTGCGTGTATATTACAGTGAACAGTCGGCATCCAGTATTCTTAAACAAGAATTGAAGAATGTAGAGATACTCTACAACAAAGCCCTTTATAAGGAATGTGAGAAATTTGTTACTCGCGCAAAAGCTCTCGCTCGCGAAAACGAAGAGTTTTATTATTGGTATGAATTAATCGCCTGGGAGAAACGATTATTAGAAGTTGCTTTTGAGGAAGGTGAATTTGGTGTCGACCTGGATGAGCTCGTAAAGGAAGAAGAAGATGTGATTCAACGTCTTAGAAATTTAGCTGAATATCAAGTAATATATTCCAAGATAAACTTGATCTTCCGTTCTGGAGGATTTACCAGAAATGAACAGGAACGAAAAATTGTAGATGACATTGCTGATTACCATTTGATCAAAGGAAAGAATACTGCACTATCAACAAGAGCATCTTCCATGTGTTACTACATCAAAGGATTGTGTGCTGCAACAGTGCGAAATTACGAAGATAGTTTCCAATTCTTTAATAAAACTAAGACGATCCTGGACAATAATCCTGAGATCAAAGAAGATCTGGGTCAGCGCTATGTGATGACCTTGGGGCACTTATTCCGTTGTCATGTTGATAATAAGCAATTCGACGAAGCCGACAGAATCATTGAGGAAATCCGACAACTAGAAGGTAAAAGGGGATTCAACTCTACGGATATTTCTTTACGGATCTTTGCTTTAACATACAATGCTGAATTTGCGCTTTGTCTGGCAACTGGTGATTTCATGCGTTCTAAGAAAATTGCAGATGAAGTAAGCTTGCGTGAAATAGAATGGGAAGATCGTTTACCTAAAGAGCAATTCATTCAATTTCAATACAATAAAGCTTATACTTACTTCGGTTTAGGAGAATACAAACGTGCACTTTCAGCTTTGAACGAAGTATTGAATGACAACGAACAACGATTACGACAAGATATTTACAGTTTCGCTCGTATTTTCAATTTGATCATTCATTTTGAATTGGAGAATTACGAGTTCCTGGAATATATTATCAAGTCGACAAACAGATACTTGAGCAAACACGAACGTGATTACGAAATTGAAAACGTTGTTGTGAAACACATTCGCAAATTGGCGAAAGCAAACACGTCTGCTCAACGGACAGAAATTCTGGAAAAAATGAAGCAGGAGGTAGGTGTTCTGATGAAAGATCAACAGGAGCGCGTAATACTCGAGTATTTCCACTTGCCAGCGTGGATCGATGCGAAACTTTCCAAATGTGAATTAAGTACTGCTATCAAACGATACCAACTTACGGAAGTCTAAGCGTAGCACTGAGCATCACAGAACGTATTTTCGAATTGAAATCTGCTCTTGATCGTGCGAAAGCTTCGTAGAAACGATTGCTATTCAGCTGTTTGTATGAGCAATCGATCGAAAATCTATTGAAACGCACGCCAATTCCTCCGGAAAACAAATGATCATAATTCATTTCAGCTTGCTGTAATTCACGATCAGCAGTTGGAAGTAATGCATATCCTCCTCGTAGAAAGAAACGTTTTATCAATGTATATTCTCCACCAATTCTAATATTTATGGCATCAGTAAATCGTTCATCTGCAGCCTTGTTCTCGTAGTTGAAATCATATGCCTGATAGGTTCGATCCTTCGAAGCTTGCAGTTTTCCCCATCCGTAATTGGTCCATTCTACATCCACATTCAGGCAACCTTTTGACTTCCAAACATAAGCCAATGAAGTGATCAAGCGAGCTGGAGTGTTTAATTTGTATTTGTATTCCAAATCCGGTTTTAGTGAATTAGGAACTGTTTGAATCCCGTCTTTGTGCGTCGCAATCATGTCTGAAGTGGCATTATCCAACAATTGGAAAGTCGTTGCTGAATGGAAAGCTATTCCCAATCGCAGAGCTTCAGTTGGTAAGTAGATCAAACCAGCCTTCAAGTTAACACCAGTACCTCTCGTCGCGAATTGATAACTGTATTCAAAATTCAATAAACTCACATTGCTAGTGTCTAATAATTGTTCCTGATGCTTTACACGTTCTTCGTATCGTAAAATCTGCAAACCGACATTCGCTCCCAAGTATAGTTTGTTCTTGAAATTCGCGCTGTAATTGAGGAAGGCTTCATGTATTCCTCCCGAAGAAGAAATGCTTCTTGAATGCCACATATCTCCCGATGTTAAACGAGGTACGTAATACAAACCATCATAATCCATTGCATTGGTCTCGTACGCCAACGAAGATGTGAAAGGGAAGTAACTACTAAGATATATCGGATCAATTCCTGCCGCTTGCGCTGCAAAGGCATCCAACATTGATTCAAATTGCTGACCTTCATAGTAGTATTCACGATTGAAATTTGCAATGCGATTAAATCCTATACCCACTTGCGTGTACAAATATCCTTGTTGCCTTTTCGAACGATCGGAAACATAGACAGCGTGCACTTGTGGCAAACTGATCTGATTTAAAGCTAATTCCCGTTTCGTGCCAAAAAACATCGAAGTGTTTGCGTGTTGATTATATCCAGTTGTGAATCCAAAAGAACTAGCAGAATACCGTCCAAAACCAGCAGGATTAATTCGTGCTACTCCCGGATCTGCACCTAAGGCTCCAAAAGAACCTGCCATTGCTTCAAAACGAGCAGAACCCTCATTCAAAGTGTTTGAAAATCGGTAGATATCCAATTCATTCTGACCAATTACAGTGGAAATCGACAACATACAGGTCGCGAACAACAAGCTATTTTTCATGGTCGTCCGTTTGATCTGGTTGATGAATTCCCGCCACGCGTTACACCGCCTGTCGGTCTTGTATTGGTTCTGTTCGTAGATGAATTACCGCGATTAACGGATTCGTTTACACGTGTGTTCGGCCGATGTACTCTTGCGATTGGTTCTTTTCGGGGACTTGTACTAACCGTTTCATTCGCGGGACTTGGGCGTTGTTCATTATTGGCATTGTTCTGCGAAGGATTGATCGGTGTACGTCCATTTCCCTGGCTAGAATTCACACTACTTGATTTGTAGGAAGCGCCTCTTGAAGTAACACCGGCTATCCCAGAAATAGATCCTCGGGGACCTCGAATATACAAGCCATTATTCGTAATTGATCCCGGAGAATAGTTTCCAAGTTCACCAGTAATATTCAATCCAAAACTTGGAACAACACCCAGGTAATTCCATTGATCAAACCCACGAAATCCGTTCAAACCATAAAATGTCATAACGGGATTATATGTTGAAAAACCTTGATCTAAATACGTTCTTCTTCCATTGTAATCCAAGTACCAACGATAGGCGTAATTGTAGCGACCTGAGTAGGAGTTGTAGGATAAATAATGAGTTCCCCATTGAAACAATTGTTCGCTTCTAAGTTGCTCATTCACTGAAAAATCATGACCAGGATAAAAAACTTGATCATCCATGAATCCAATGGAATCATTCATGACACGAGCCTCTAGCTCACGATCAACCGCTGTAGACCTCACGGCATAAACATCATCTACAAACACTTCATTTTGCAATTTACAGGATTGCAGGACAAGCGCACATACCGAAAACGATGTAATTAAAACGTGTGTTTTCATCAGGTGTGGATTAGTACCTTAAAAATAGAGAGAATTGCTAACTTTGCAGCCATTCAATAAAATTTTAACATTCGAGACATGGCACAGAAGTATGCTACACGCGCCGAAGATTACTCTAAATGGTATAATGAACTTGTGGATCGTGCTGATTTAGCGGAGCATTCAGATGTTCGTGGCTGTATGGTCATTAAACCTTACGGTTACGCTATTTGGGAAAACATGCGAGATATTTTAGATCGCAAATTCAAAGAAACAGGTCACAGCAATGCATACTTCCCCTTATTCATCCCGAAATCATACTTGAGTAAAGAAGCATCTCACGTAGATGGATTCGCCAAAGAATGTGCCGTTGTTACGCATTACCGTTTGAAGAACGACCCCGATGGAAAAGGAGTGATTGTTGATCCAGACGCTAAATTGGAGGAAGAATTAATTGTTCGTCCAACTTCGGAAACAATCATTTGGAATTCTTATAAGAATTGGATCCAATCTTACCGTGATTTGCCAATTCTGATTAACCAATGGGCAAATGTAGTGCGTTGGGAAATGCGTACGCGTCTTTTCTTGCGTACAGCTGAGTTTTTATGGCAAGAAGGTCACACTGCGCATGCTACAAAGCAAGAGGCGATCGAAGAAGCGGAACGCATGTTGGATGTTTATACAGATTTCGCCGAGAATTACATGGCAATGCCGGTTATTCGTGGACGTAAGTCTGAGTCAGAGCGTTTCGCAGGAGCAGACGACACTTAC
>CAYLJB010000029.1:0-333 GCA_964383785.1 uncultured Fluviicola sp. | reverse complement strand
ATGATGCAAGATGGCAAGGCACTTCAAGCTGGAACATCACATTTCTTAGGTCAGAATTTCGCAAAAGCATTTGAGGTAAAATTTGCGGACAAAGAAGGTAAGTTAGAATATGTTTGGGCTACCTCATGGGGCGTTTCAACTCGCTTGATGGGAGCGTTGATCATGACCCATTCTGATGACGAAGGATTGGTTTTGCCACCGGCATTGGCTCCAATTCACGTTGTGATCGTTCCAATTCACCGAACAGAAGAAGATCTTGAGAAGATCGATGCTTTAGTTGCTACTTTATCACAGGAACTGAGAGTACTAGGTATCAAAGTAAAATATGACAAC
>CAYLJB010000028.1:0-26258 GCA_964383785.1 uncultured Fluviicola sp. | reverse complement strand
TCCGGTGACACAGTTACTTGCATTAGAAGATACTGCGAATCGCGGAGGTGGTGCCATTTACGATTTCGAGGAGATCAAACGTTTTCGTGCCTTGGCGGATAAACACAAATTGCCCTTACACTTGGATGGTGCACGCATGATGAATGCACTCGCAGAAAATCAAGTAGATCCAAAGACCTATGCCGCTCAATTCGATTCAATTTCCTTGTGTTTATCCAAGGGACTTGGTGCGCCGGTAGGATCGTTATTGATCGGTACCAAGGATTTTATCCATCAAGCGCGACGCGTGCGCAAAGCTTTTGGTGGAGGAATGCGACAGGCAGGGATCATTGCCGCGGGAGCTTTGTATGCTTTTGAAAACAATGTGACTCGTCTCAAAGAGGATCATCAACGCGCGAAAACACTGGAAAGTGCCTTGATCAATCATACTTGGGTAGATTCGGTTATTCCGGTGGAAACAAATATCGTTGTGATCGTTTTAAAAGAGGCAGAGCAACGAGATGCGATCATTCAGCAACTGAAAGAACACGGGGTATTGACCGTTGCTTTTGGACCGGGAATGATCCGTATGGTAACGCATTTAGATGTAGACGATGTAGGAACTGAGTATGTAATTGATACATTGAAAGCGATCAAAGCATGAAATACTGGTTCATAGGCATATGTTTAATCTTGCTGGCGGCGTGTTCGGAGTCCTCTGAAACGGTGGCCTTTGATGACCTTGCTCCGGATGATGCAAGCGACTCTCCGAAGAAAGAGCTCACGGATTCAACCGATAAGCGCTATGAACGGCCTGAGGAAAGTGTTTTTTTAGGACTGGGAGACAGTTTGTTTCACGTGCAAAAGTGGCAATCTTGGGACACGCTCTTGTTTGCAGATCGCTTCGGTCCGGAAAAAAGTGAAAAGTGGATGGCGCTCAACGATCAAGATAGTTTGGTGTTCTTGTATTACCATTTTAAGGATAGTTTGCGCGTGAAAAATGCTTTTTACAATTGGCTGGATTGCTTCGGAAATCCGTGCGAATCCTTCAAAGTTGGAGATAATTGGCATTTTTCGAAGCGGAATAGTTTGACGCTAGTTGGACCGAAGGAATTGATTGTTATTGAGTCAGCCAAAGCCATACCAACCGAGAAATTGCGCAAGATGTGGCAAAAAGATCCGAAGAAAGAATATTGGTTATACCTGATTGAAGCCAAAAAAGGTAAGAAAACGGTGTGGAAACGGATTGAAAAAGGAGAAGAACGAGCAATAGTAAAGTGGAATGAAGACAGTGAATAGAGGATATATCCTGGTGGAGCCGCGCCAGGCATTTTGCGATTGGGCAAAATTGAACGACGAAGAATTTGATTTCGATGAGAATGACGATCTGGAAGGGAGTTTATACCTGATCGAAGAAGAATTTATGGAATACGAACCGCTCATTGAGGCGCATTTCAAGAAGATCTTCAAAAATGAATGCATGGCTATCGTGGACGATGAAGAAAGTATCCCGAAACCAAGTCTGGAAATGTTCATGGAGTGGTTCCAGGTACGCATTGGAGGTAGCGTGTTCGATACACAAAAACAACCCTTAATCGGAGAGTAAGATGAAGCATTGGTTACTAATAGTTTTTATAACGATTTCTAGTTTATCCATTGGACAAACCACCATTAACGGTACGGTTTTACTGACAAATGGTAAGCCGGTAGAATTGGCTACGGTCTACATCAAAGGAACACTGGATGTCAAACAAACAGATGCCAACGGAAAGTTTACGCTAGTATGTAAATTGAGTGGTACTCAGACATTGATCATCCGCAGTGAAGAGATCGAAGAATTGGCCGTGGAATTGAATTTGGATGGCTCGACCATTACACGCGAATTCAAGGTGATGAAAACGACCAAGATCGAAGATGTCATCATCACTGCGGGTAGTATCGAAGCCAATAACGATCGTGCTGTTGCCTTGCTTAACCCGATCGATATTGTAACTACAGCGGGTGGACAAGGAGATATTGCCGGAGCTTTGCAGACCTTACCGGGAGTGCAACGAAATGGAGGTGATCAGACCGGTTTGATGGTTCGCGGTGGCGATGTAAGTGAATCTGCGGTAATGGTTGATGGTTTGGTAGCGCAAAATGCGTTCGGAAGTTCTGTTCCGGGTGTCGCGCAACGCACGCGCTTCAGTCCGTTCCAGTTCAAAGGAACTTCTTTCAGTTCGGGTGGATACACCGCTCGCTACGGACAAGCGCTTTCATCTATTTTGGATTTAAGCACCAATGATCTTCCAGCCAAAACAACCATTAATACGGGAGCTAGTTTTGCAGGTGTTTACCTTTCAGGAGCTCAATTGATGGATAAAAGTGCTGTAGAATTCAGCGGTTCTTACCAGAATTTGACGCCATTTTTATTGATCTCTCAACCAAATGTGGAGTTTTATGAGGCTCCTAATGGTTTCGGACTTTCCGGAAGATATGTCGCGCAAACCAATACGCGTGGAATTTTCAAAACAACTATTCAGCAAGGTTATAACTCCTCCGGTATTACAATTACCGATCCGGTTGATCCTTCTAAAAAGATCAATTTCGGGATCAAAAATGAGAATACGTACACCAATACATCTTTCAAAAATCCGATCAACGAAAAGTGGTTGTACTTTGTAGGTTTTTCTACGAGTAACAATACAGATCGCATTGAGTGGGATGGTTTAGATGTAACCCGAGATGATAGAAGAGTTCAAGGAAGAGGGGAGTTTGTTTATTCAAAAAGCAATCGTTTCCGCCTTTTGATGGGTTCTGATGTGCAACATTTCAATTACGCCCAGCAGTTTGATTCATTGATCGGTGGATTTACGGAATTACAAAGTGCCGCTTATGTGGAGGCAGACCTAATCCCGTTCCGCGGATTTGCGATCAAACCGGGTGTGCGCGCCGAGTACTCCCAGCTTTTAGCCAAAGGAAATATTTCGCCACGATTGGCCATGGCTGCAAAAACAGGTAAGAATGGTCAGGTTTCTTTTGCTTCCGGATTGTTCTATCAAACGGCGGCGACGAATTACCTGTTATTTGGATACCGTCCGGATTTTCAGGAAGCCTTGCACTTAATGCTAAACTACCAATTGATGAAGAACGACCGTATTTTACGTGTGGAAGGATATTACAAATCCTACGATCAATTGGTGCGAGAAAACGGAACAGCTTACACGCCAAATGCATTCCGCTTTGATTTGGGACAGGTTGATAATTCTGGTTTTGGGTATGCGCAGGGAATCGATTTCTTTTGGCGCGATCGCAAATCGATCAAGAGTTTTGATTACTGGATCTCGTACTCTTACATCGATACCAAGCGTTTGTACCAGAACTATTTGGCAGAGGCAACTCCGGATTATGTATCAAACCACAATTTGAACATCGTTATGAAGTATTTCTGGATGAAATTGCAGACGAACATTTCTGCGACGTACAGTTATGCCAGTGGTCGACCGTATTATAACCCAACATCGCAGGAATTCTTGGGAGATCGCGCTCCGGATTACCACAATTTTGCGATTACTTTGTCGTATTTGACAACGATCAAGAAGATGTTTTCGGTGTTCTACATCAGTTTGGATAACATCACGAATCAAAAGAACGTACTTGGATACCGCTACAATACTACAGGAACGGAACGATATGAAATGTTACCACCGTTCTATTTCAATGTATTTTTCGGATTTAACTTGTCGTTAACGGAATTTAATAAAGACGAATTATAATTTTACCTCAAAACCAATAATATGAAACACATTATCATCCTTTTTGGATTGCTTTTATCAGGTGGAGCATTTGCTCAGGTTCCTGATAGCGTTCTAACAGATGTGAAAACCATTTGCGCCGACATTGATTCGATGCGTACCAAAGAGCAGTGGCAGTTGAAAAACGAGCAATTAACTGTATTGAAGGAAAAACACCCGGATCATTGGTTGACGAACTATTATGCTGCATACGGGGCTGTTCAAATGACCTATTATGAAGGAGTAACGGCTGAAGTACGCGATATGTACTTGGATATGGCTGATGCCATGATGCCGGCAATTGAGAAGTCTTGTCCCTTGAAAGATGAGGTTCACGTGTTGAAGGCGATGATCGCAAACGCTCGTTTGGCGGTTGATCCGATGAAGCGACATGAGAAATATGGACCAATCTTCGAAGAGAATTTGAAAGCAGCCAAAGCAGTGAACGAAAACAATCCACACATTTATTTATTGAAAGGGTTCTCGTTGTACTACACACCAAAGATGTTTGGTGGAGGTGCTAAAGCAGCATTGCCATATTTCGAAAAAGCGAAGGAGAAATTTAAATTAATGACCAATCGTACTTTGGATGTTCCACATTGGGGCGAGCCAGCTGCTGATTGGATGATCGGTGAGTGTACCAAGAAATAAGAAGAAAGCGCCGTTAGGCGCTTTTTTTGCAACTATAATGAACGAAAACGGCCGGGTAGATTTTCTACCCGGCCGTTCTATTGAATGACCAATTTTACAAACCGCCTTTCAACCAGGCATTTCGAATGTCTTTTTTAGTTTCATCACTGGACGCAGCATAACCTTCAGCTTGTTCCTTTGGTAATGCAATCTCGCCTTTAATTGGAATTACTTTGTCACCGCGTTTAATTTTCATCGTGATGGCATCTCCATCTTCCCAGCCAAGGCTGGTTTCGATCATGGAGTTGATGTTATCGTAGTTGTACTTCGTACCATTGATCTCCAAAATGATGTCACCTGCCAGAATTCCTAATTTTTCCGTGAAGACGTTCTTTACCGGCAACATAAAAATTTCTCTATTGGCATTAACGCTGATATAAGGAACAATTTTTCCTGAATAGATTCCACCAATGAAAGGATTTCCAGATTTATCAATCATGGTTTTTTCTACCCCCATACGCTCAAAGAATTCGTCGTAAGGGATCGGCGTGTCTCCAGCAACATACTTTTTGAGGAATTCTCCAACTGAAGGATACGTTAGAGAAACGATCTTTGGAAATAACTCCTCATCCTTGAAGGTACGCCCAGCTCCGTATTCAGCTGCCAAATCTTGCATCATGTGCAGAATACCTTTTTTACCGCCACTTTCTTCGCGGATTATCATGTCGATACACATGGCAATAAGTGCACCTTTTTGGTAGACATTCACATATTGCTCTTTGAATTTCGGGTCCAATACATTTTTACTCATCAAAGTGAAGCTCAATGAATCGTTCATCTGATATGACGTCGCAATTTTACCGGCCATACGTCCAAAGAATTCTTCTTCCGTAATCAAGCCTTCTGTGATCTGAAACAAGTTGGCAAAGTATTCTGTCACACCTTCATACATCCACAAGTGTTCAGACATTTGAGGGTCGTTGAAATCGAAATTGTGGATCTGCTCTGCATGAATGGTAAGTGGAGTAACAATATGGAAGAACTCGTGTGAAACCACATCTTTTAACATTTCATCCAGTTGATCCAAATCCATAGATTCGGGCATCACCACAGTAGTAGAAGTTGGGTGTTCCAAAGCTCCGATCCCTTTCGCATCTTTTGCTTTCGGACTGTTATTTGTGAGGTAAATTAATACGGCATACTTCTTAGTAGAGTTGAAGGAACCCAAGAAATTTTTCTGCGCACGCATCATCTTTTCCATGCCTGGAGCCAATGCAGATACAGGGTATTTTCCAGTTGGTGAATAAACGCTGATGATGATTTCCATTCCATCAATCGTGAAAGAAGTGGCATTTGGAGCGTTGTACATCAATGGCATTTCAACTAGTTTGGCATAGGACGGCATCTCGAACAGGTCAACCGTTGGACTAGGATCACTGTCTACCATAGCCGAAAAACCTTCTATTTTTTTTGAGTGAAGTACCGTTAGTCGATAAGGAGTTTGCTCATAACCTTTGAAATAGCCAACAAAAGCATGAGTATTCAGCATGAATTGTTTACCTGCCAGGATATTACTTCCTGCTGGAGAAAAGATATCTGAATGTCCAAATCCGTCACCTACTTCCGTATCGTAAGTATCATTTACCAAATAGGTTATTTTCTTTAGCGTTGTGGCATTCTGAATAGTAAAGGTATTGGCATCAACCTTAGAAACTGCCAATTTGGCCCCAGATGCATCAAAAGCAATCAATTGTTCGATGTAGCGACCGTAATCATCTTCTGAATACGTTCCAGGAACTGTTTTTGGAATCATGAAAGTGGCTGTGGAGCTCGTGAAAGCAGGTGTTTCTATGGTCACTTTTACTTTGTCACTTTTTACTTTTACCAAGTCTATAGATACGTTTACAGTTTCACCGTTTTGAGGTAAATGTCTTTTTGCGTGGATTGCTCCCGCCGTAATAACAGACAGGGTTAGCAACAAGAATGATTTTATCATGCTGATTTTCCTTAAGAATTAAGTTAATTAACACAAAAGTAGAAATTCACTCTTGGTATTTAAGTAAAATGTGATTATTGACGCATTTTGATTGTAATCGGTGAAAATAAGTGACTTTCTGCTAGGAAATGTATTTGCGGACCCCAGCTTATTCCTTCACCAAGTTCGAATTGTAATAACGTGCGTTGTGACTTACCTCTTCCAACAGCCAATTCGGGTGCTCAAAGGCCTCATTCTCATCTTCTAACTCAATTTCGGCGAGGATCAATCCTTCATGTCGACCGTGAAATATGCTCACTGCACTGGGTGTTTTATTATTTGATAATAACCAATTTTTTCATCTGGCTTGCTCCATTCCTAGTGCAATTGACGAAATATATTGAACCAAAGAGTTTATCTGTATTTATTGAAATTGAATCATGTTCTGACATAGATTCAAAAACAATTCTTCCGTTCAGATCATATATTTGAAGTAGTGTTTGAGGTATTAAACCAGAAACTGTAAATTCTTCTTTTGCTGGATTGGGGTATAGCTCAAATGTCAGTTCTGACTGTTGTGGGATGGCTAGACTCTCATCAGGTGAAAAAACAGCACCACAAGGACTATTATTTGAAAGAAAGGCTTCTCTCATAGCCAAGGCTTTTGCAAACAGCATTTCAGGACCATCCCAAATACTTGTTGCGTTTAAGGTGTCATGAACAAGTAAAAAAGCTTTGTCGAATTCAATATGGTCGTCTATAGCTAGTGTTCGACCAGTTGTGCCGTTGAATGTGAAAAGTTTCTTATCCGTTCCTAAATTCGGGGTGCCACCATTTCCAGTTGGATCTTGCTCGTTGTATACAAATCCGGGATCTACCCCATAAGTTCCGTAATGCAGCGTATCTGAATCAAAAGGATAGATATATTTACTAGGTAGGGTAGTTGTTGCATAGAATTGTTGATTCCCTTCCATATTCATTCCAAATGAAAAATTCTCGAAATGCTGTGGTGCATAATTTAGATTAAAATTCATTGGGTCCGGAATCAATGATCCTTCAAGGCTAAAACACTCATTGTCAAGAATTGCATCACCAAAGCCATAACCGTTTACATCTCCATTTGCATAACCAAGATTTAGGTCGTCATTATTATTATGCGGCAACTCTGCTCCTTTAAGACTTAAAATTCCGAGAGAAAATCTATCTGCTCCAAATCCGTTCGAGTACGGGGTTGATTCATCAAATAGATCACTGTTATAAAAGTAAGTCAAGCCTAGTTCAACATGTGTTCCTGCATAATCATCGGCATAATTACCGCCGGCTTCAAGGTCTTGGTAATTAAAAAGCTTCAAACTGTCTACATCCATAGCACGTGCGAAAACTTTTGTCTTTTTAAAGAGTACATTTCGGAATTCAGACACGGAATCACAATCTATTTGATACAAATAAGCGTGAATCTCAATACCTGCGCTTCCATATTCTTGACTCAGTTGATGTGTGATACTAAACAAACAGCGGTCTCCGTAAATGATCGGATAATCTCCTGCCATTGGATCATAGACGGCATCTTGATTGACATCATGAAAAGCAGCTAACTGTTGGGCTTGGCCTATTGTAAGGTCTCCATTTCCCGGCCAATCTCTGATTCCAGATGGCACTGTATAATTTGGAAGACCGTTTTGAATGGCTTGAATATGCGCACTGATCATCGCTTTGTCCACATAATAAGCTCGATTATAGGTTGATTCGATAACCGGATTGTAATATTGCGCTGGCGTATATGGACCTGCAAATTCTGATTGTAAATACGGTTCGTAAACGGATTGTTCAGATGTTCGTTTTTGTCCATTGGAATAACCTAAGTAAAGGTCATTGATAAAAGCTGAAGCCGTTATAAGTGAGTCCTTAAACGAAAGCGCTATTTTACTTTCATAATTTGGTGAGAGCGTAAAGGATCCAATCCCATAAAACAACTTGATATCATGAAATTGAAGAGTTCCTCCGTATTCATTAAAAATACTTTGTCCAGTTCTAATTCCTTGCGTAACGAAAAGTTTGTGATTTGCCAATAATGGCAGACCATTGTAACCAATTTGAGGAGTTTGTGTGTAGATCTTTCCAAAGCTTGTAAGTTTTCCATGTAGGATGGCATATGCGCCTAATTGACGGGCAAAGAAAGGAATTGAATCTATAGAACTAAGATCTAATGGATATCTTCGGTCAAAGGCTAAAGATTGACTTCCGGACGGAATGCTAAGGCAATAAATTTGGTTGTTGAATTCTTCAACGGCGGCAAATTTGCTGTTATCAGTGCTGCGTTCATAGATCAATCCAAATTGATCATTCAATAAATACGTTGATAAAGCATTCATCAAGAGGTAATTGCCGTTGCTTAATTTTTTAATGGCATTTGCATTTTCCCCCATGGGATAGGAGAAATTATTAACGGTGTAAACGCCGGGAGAAAGTCTTGAGTACACCTGCAGATTTGGGATTCCGTTGATCGCGGGATAGAAAGCCTCTTGTCCATTCCATTCAAAAATGGCACCGTGGAATTTATTTAGGACGATACCCGCATACGATCCTCCGGTAGTCACTGAGGCGTCAACGATCTCGACGGTGTAATTGGACGGGGCGGTGAACGGTATTTCCACCCGTTTTATACCTGAAGAAGAATACTGGTAAGTGGTAAAAGTGCTTGAGCTTGTGCTTACAGGATTGTTTCCTATCAAGAAATTTTCAGGAATGGCGTATTCGTTGATTAATGAGCCACTCAATGTGTCGATTTGGATCTCGACGACCTGTTGATTTGTATTCGTGGTGGTAGTAAATAACAAAAAGTAGTTGCCGCCTGAAATTGAAACTGCGTTCAAAGACACGTTTTGAAATAGGGGAGAATTTAAGGTGATGGGTAATTTTTCAAAGTTGACCAACTTCCCAGTTTGATCGATTTCATGAATCTGAATTTCTAGGGTGTTTGTACCCGATTTCGAAATGTGAAAGGTTGATATATAATTGTTTTTAGCGACCAACTTGTAGGAACTGATCTCATCTGAACCGTCTATTCCGTGTTCGTAAGTTCGGGAAAACTGGCTGAAAATCCCTAAGCTTAAAATACAGAATAGGAAAGTAAGGTTTATTGAAGTTCTCATGGCCGTTTTTTTTATTGGAACGGAAACTGTTGAGAAAACGTTGGTGAGAACTATTCCTTCACCAAGTTCGAATTGTAATAACGTGCGTTGTGACTTACCTCTTCCAACAGCCAATTCGGGTGCTCAAAGGCCTCATTCTCATCTTCTAATTCGATCTCGGCTAGGATCAATCCTTCATGGCGACCGTGAAACACGTCCACATCCCAAGTTTTACCAGCTACTTGGATGGCATAGCGATCTTTCGATAACTCCCATTTACAGAAATGATCCAACAAGTTGATCGCATCTTCAAAAGGGATCTCGTATTCAAATTCAGTGCGGGAAATTCCGGTGGCTTTGCCTTTGATCGTTAAAAATCCTTTGTCGCCCTTGGTGCGGACGCGAACCGTTTGACCATTTTCATCCATCAAATATCCTTGGCGAATCGATTTTGGTTCCAAATACTTCAATACTTCGCGGATCTCGTCCTTCACTAAAAATTTGCGTTCTATCTCGATCATGATGAACGAATATACGATTTTCTAATTAGTTGCGTTTCCCTGTCGTTAGTGCGTGTCACCCAGATATTGATTACCTTCGTTTTGGAATGAAGATTGTTTTAAGTTTCGATTATGAATTGTTCTTTGGAACAGATCCGGGTTCGGTATACAAGTGTATGCTGGAGCCCACTGATCGATTATTGGATCTTGCAGAACGTTTTCAGATCCCCATGGTGTTCTTTGTGGACGCAGGCTTTTTAGTAAAGCTGGATGATTATCGAACAACATTTCCTGAATTGGAGAAAGATGCTCAGGCCATTCACGAACAATTGAGACGGATGATCTCTTTGGGTTGCGCGGTTGAGTTACATGTGCATCCGCATTGGGAAAAAAGTAGCTATCAAAACGGAAAATGGAAGATCCAAACCGATGGCTGCTACAAACTTGCCGACTTTTCAAAGGAGGAAGCTGCTTCGATCATACGGCGTTATTCTGACACGTTGACACGTTGGACGGGTCAAAAACAAAAAGCTTTTCGTGCTGGTGGATGGTGTGTGCAACCATTTGATCATATCAGTGAGGTTCTTGCGGATTTGGGAATTAACGTTGATTCCAGTGTTTTTCCGGGTGGACGTTTTGAATCGCCTCATTATGATTTCGATTTTACCGCCATTGCTCCCTTTTCAAGTTCGTATACGTTTACGACCAACGTCTGCATTGCAGAGAAGAATGGTGTATTTACCGAAGTTCCCATTTCGAGTTGGCGATTTTCACCGCTGTTTTATTGGCGATTGTACATTTCGGGTCGTTTGAATAAATCCCGTCATCGTATGTGGGGAGATGGAAACTTTTTGGCGCAACCCGGCCGGAAAAAATCAGTACTCACGAATTTTACCTGGAATCACGTTTCTTGCGATGGGTTTTATGCGGGTATGCTGGTGAAGCAAGCTGATTTTTACCGCTCTTTGGATCAAGTGCCCTTTGTGGTGATCGGTCATCCAAAAGGATTGAGTGTTTACGCCTTGGAGAAATTGGAGGAATTTATCCGCCTGACCTATAAAACCGATGAATTCACTACTTTTCAGCCATGGAGTTGATCTGGATAGAACCTAAAGATGTGAATCGGGAGCAATGGGATGCCATATGTGATTCCAATCCGGTAACTCCGTTCGTTCGAAGCGCCTATTTGGATGCTGTGTCTGAACAATGGGGAATTTTATGGTCATCGGAGTTCCATGAAGGAATCCCCGTTCCATTTACCCTGCGCATGGGAGTCAAATGTGCAGTAACTCCTACATTTTTGCGCTACGTAGAGTGGGTGGGGGCTCATTTTGATGCGCAGGCTGTTCAAAAAGCCTTGCATGCACACTTTCAGTTTGGGACATTGAATATCCGACAGCAATTTTCGGAAGGAATAACCAAATGTTACCAAGAATTGACGCAATTGGATTTGAATCAACAGGCAAAACGTTCTCTTAAAAAAGCAGTTACATTCGAGTTAAACGATTCGTGGGAGCCGGAAAAGTTGTTTCGTTTGGTTGAACAGGAGCTGGGACATAAAGTTCCGGGTATCGATACCTACAGTTTGCCTAAATTGACGCAATTGGTTGGTAAACACAAAGCTTTGAAGATCAATCAGCTCAATTTGACAGATAATGACAAATGGTGCGGGGGAATTTGGTATTTGGTAGCTCATGATCGCATGATCTATTTGAAGGGGACCTGTGAAGCTGAGGTCCGCAATCAAGGGGGGATGTATCGCCTGATTTTCGCATTGTACGAAAAAGCCGTTCAAGAACAGAAGGTGTTGGATCTGGGTGGTAGCAACGTGGAAAATGTGCGGCGTTTTAACCGTGCTTTTGGTGCTATTGATGTCAACTATTCACAACTCACCTGGAATAAAGCGCCGTTCTGGTGGAATCTCTTGCGTACATTGAAGAAAAAAGTGCGTAATTGACAGTGTTTTCGTGAAAACTAATGTGTTTATGGTTTTAATTCCAACGGGATAAAACTATCTTTGTTCAAAGCACTGATACATTCGAAATGTTTCCAAAAAAGAATATGCCGCGTTGGGTGATCATGGTTGTTGATCTGGTCTTGTCAGCAATTTCCCTGTTCTTGGCATATTTAATTCGCTTCGACATTAAAGCTGATGTTGATCTTTGGAAGACGGAATGGGATATTTTGGTGAAGGCTTTGCCGGTGTATTTTCTTGTACGTTGGTTGGTTTTTTACCTGTTTGGAATCCATAAAGGATTAGTAAGACATACGTCAACTTCAGATTTTCGTCGACTCTTTCTGGCGGTAACTACCACTTCGGTGCTATTCTTTGCCTTAGGTTTTGTGCGTTTGAAACTGGATGGCTTTTATTTGTTTCCGATCTCCGTTGTTGTTATAGAATACTTGTTCTGTTTGTTCTTGGTAACCGTATCGCGCTTTACGATCAAATTGTGGTACTTGGAAACGACAAAAACCAAAGGGGATACTGTAAATGTCTTGATCTACGGTGCCGGAATTTCAGGTTTGATCGCTAAAAGAACGATTGAGAAAGATGCACGCATCGATTTTAAAGTGATCGGCTTTGTGGATGATAATAAAAAGATTGCTGGGACTCGAATAGAAGGTGTAACGGTTTACCATACGGACAAATTGGAGCATTTACTGCGTACCGAAAATGTATCGCAAGTAATTTTGGCCATTCAGCAACCGGACGAATCGAATAGAAGCAGTGTTGTAGAAACGTGTTTGGAAGCCGGAGTGGAACTGAAAAAAGTACCTAGTCCGAAAAGCTGGATCAATGGCGAGTTCTCAACAAAGCAAATTTCTCAGGTACGTATCGAAGATCTACTTGGTAGAAAACCAATCGTGCTAAATCAGGAGGGAATTCTTCAGGCATTGAGTGGTCAGGTAGTTTTAGTTACCGGTGCAGCCGGATCCATTGGTTCAGGATTGGTGCAACAGATCGTTAAGTATGCCCCAAAACAATTGGTGTTATTGGACCAGGCAGAGTCACCGATGTACGAATTGGAATTAGAAGTTCGCAGAGAATTTCCTGATTTAGACCTGCAAGTTGTAATCGGTGATGTTACGAATGCCGAGCGCATGCATCATTTATTTTCTGCTTTCCGTCCCAATTGGGTTTTTCACGCAGCTGCATACAAACATGTGCCGATGATGGAGGATAACCCCACAGAGGCTGTGCAAACAAATGTACGGGGGACCAAGATTTTGGTAGATCTGGCTTTGGGGTTTGATGTGTACAAATTTGTCATGATCTCAACCGATAAAGCGGTGAATCCTACGAACGTAATGGGAGCAAGCAAACGCATCGCGGAGATCATTGCGCAACATGCGAATGCTCAGAATAAAACCCAATTCATTACCACGCGTTTTGGAAACGTGCTGGGCTCAAATGGTTCTGTGATCCCGTTGTTCAAGAAGCAAATTGAAAATGGTGGTCCGGTAACTGTGACGGATGAGCGCATTACGCGTTACTTCATGACCATTCCGGAAGCTTGTCAGTTGGTGTTAGAAGCTGGAATTATCGGGAATGGGGGTGAGATCTTTGTCTTCGACATGGGAGAATCGGTGAAGATCATTGATTTGGCAAAGAACATGATCCGCCTTTCCGGACTTGAACTAGGAAAAGATATTGAAATAAAAATTACCGGGCTTCGTCCGGGTGAAAAATTATATGAGGAGTTGTTGAATGAAGCAGAGAATACTTTGCCAACACATCATCCAAAGATTTTGAAAGCACGTGAGCGTTCCTTAGAGGATAATGCTCAGCAAAAGATTGAAAGCTTATTGAAATTAATTGGTACGACGAATAATTTTGAATTGGTGGAACAAATGAAGCAGATCGTTCCGGAATTTGTTTCAAACAACTCTACATTTTCCGTTTTAGATAAAAAATAAATATCATGATAGAACCGTATAGACTACAAGTCCGTTTTTCAGATTGCGATATGATGCAGCATGTGAACAATGCTGTTTATCTGAATTATTTTGAAGAAGCACGTATCCACTATTTCCGTCACCTGTTAGGAACAGATTGGGATTGGAAAAAGAACGGGATTTTATTGCGTAAAAATGAGTTGGAATACTTGAGACCAGTATTCTTAAACGAACCTGTTGATATCGAAGTATTCTTGCGTCATTTGGGAGATAAGAGTTTCACCTTGACTTACGAAGTACGTGTGTTGGGTGACCTGCGTACAATCGGTTCTTCCGTTTTGGTGTGTTATGATAGCGTCAATCGTTGTTCAATTTCCATTCCTGAACGTATGCGCGAGTCGTTGGGGAAATTGCGCTTGATGTTGGAACAATAATTGCTTTGAACAGATCCTAATTCCATTACCATGAAACAAATCGTTTTATTGTGCTTTTTAGTTTTAGCCGCGGTGAGCTATGCACAGCCAAAATTTGGCGTAGATAAAAAAGATAGCTGCTATAAGAAAGCAACGGAACGTTCCAAACAACGATTTGCGGAATGGGAATGTGGTAAAATTGCAGGAGTGGTAGATTGCAACGAAAAACTGGAATTGGATCCCGGATCTAACACAGTGATCACGGCTGCAGGGAAAAAGCCATTTTCAGGCACTTGTGAAACGTGTCACATGAACGGTTTGCTTGAGCGACGTGTAAAGTTCGTGAACGGAAAAACAGATGGGGTTGATTCTACTAATTACGCAAGTGGTTGTCTCATGGTTGTGCGTTCCCATGTTCAAGGTGTTGAAAATGGGAAATGGATGTATTTCAATGATTCTACAGGCATCATGGCTTGGGAAAAGAATTACTCCATGGGACAATTTCATGGACCTCAGGTTACCTACACGAGAAAAGGGGATACGCTGAAGTTTGAAAATTACAACATGGGCGTGCTTCAAGGTAAGAAGGTAACTTTTGATGCAAAAGGAATTAGAATTAAACAAGTTACTTATAAAAACGGTGAGCTGGATGGTCCTTTCTTAGTTTACAACAAAGAAGGAAAGATCATTGAGGAGATCAATTACAAAGAAGGCAAGAAACACGGTGTATTCAAATATTATTACGACGATGGAACCTTGTTGCGCACGGAGAATTGGGACATGGATTGCCGCAATGGAGAATTCAAAACGCTATTCTACGATGGAAAAGTGCAGAGCATCGAGATCTACAAAAAGTCAGCAGGTAATGTGACCAATTACTACACCACAGAAACCTACGAATGCAAAGACGAAGCTACTGCAAAGGAAGTGCAGAAATTGTTGGATGGTGGAAAGAAAAAAGCCCAGGTTTTAGAAGCGATTGGTTCTAAGTCAACGGTGAATGTCTTCGAAGATAAACGCATTTTGCCGGAACAGAAGTCCTATTTTAAAGGAGCAAAATTAGAAGGTGGCGTTAACAAGCCTTATAAACTTGACGGAAAATATTACGTTGTACTTGTCTTGAAAATCGATGCGATCGCAAAGAATGAAATTCGTGAAGGATGGTTTGAGGATCGTTTTCCGGATGGAAAGATCAAACGTCGTGCCTTGTATGCCAAAGACGTGCTAATTGAAGAGCATGTATTTGATGAGCAAGGTCGGGAGATCAAAACCTTTGGAGGGAATGCGAATTCGGGTAAAGAAGACGACGCAATGCCAACTGAAAAAGGGAAGAAGTCGAAGAAAGGGAAGAAGTGATATTTTTTCTAAATGCGTTAATATTCAATTATTTAATGTAGAGAATTTCCAATGTTGCAACTTTGAAACATTGGAAAAAAACAACCTTTCAACTTTTGAACTTAGCAACTTTGCTAAATTCGAAAACTCGGCCAATTACTCTCCCTCGTGAACCTTTTCGGATCATTAGTGTAATCATCACCATAAAAATTGATCCGATGAAAAAAATATGCTTAAACATTTTGATGCTTGCGTCTGTGGCGATGTCCTATGGTCAGTACAATGCCTGCGCAGGAAAAAGTGAAATCCGCGAAGAACGCGTGGTGACAACCGTTGACCAGTCAACGGGGAAAAAATTTGTGGATACCGTTTATGTCAAACCAGCTGAAGCGGATGCTCATGGGAATTTGAAAGGAAATCAATTCGACTTGGCGGTGGATGGCGCTTTTGAAGGACAAACCATTCTTGTGGTGAATGTATGTGGCAACACAATGGATAATGCACGAACCGCATTGAAAGAAAAAGGATTCAACATGGTTGTATTGAATGGCTTCCCTGAAATTGGTCAATTCACAGAATATTTAAAGAAATCCTGTCAGTTTTGGGTCCTTTCTGGAGGTTCAAACAATAAATTGGATGAAGAATACTTGAAAGTGATCGAGGCGTATTTCAACAGTGGAAGAGGTGTTTACGTGTGGAATGACAACACACCATATCACAATGAGGGGAATCAAATTACCAGTTATTTACTAGGTGTTACCATGTCCGGTGAATACTGGGCCGACCAAGTACTTGGTTTCAAAACGGAATCAACGCAATATGGATTGGTGGCGAATCATTTGATCACGACTGGATTAGAAACAGTTTATGAAGGGATTACCATCTCAACTATTTACGATCCTAAACAACAGTTAGAGCCAATCTTTTATTCGAGTGATGGCAACGTTGTAGCAGCCGTTTATGAGCAAAATGGAAAAAGACTGATCGTAGATGGAGGCTTTACCCGACTCGCGGTAAAATGGGATGCTGCCGGAACTGCACGTTACGTAAAGAATGCCGCAGCTTGGCTGGCGAATGTCGAGCGATTTGGAACGGAAGTAAGTACAGTTAAATAAATTGGAGGTCGGCGAAAGCCGGCCTTTATTTTTCGTTGAAGGATTCTAAATGGATCTCTGTTCCATCAAAAACAGCGTAGGTACAGTAGTTGAACCATTCACCAAGATTTAAATACCTTGAATTCGCTTGTAGCTGAATGTCGAGTGGCAAGTGGCGATGACCAAAAATGAAAAAGTCCTGATGCTTTGTTTGCAAATACTCTTTGCAGTAAACAATCAACCATTCGCCGTTTTCACCATGAAAAATAGAATCGGCATCACCCGTAGCGGCACGAGATTTACGAGAGAAGAAATTCGCTAAACCAATGCCAAAGTTGGGGTGTAGGCGCGCAAAACACCACTGCGACCAGCGTGCGGCGAAAACCTTTTTAATAAGCTTGTATCCACGATCTCCCGGACCAAGTCCATCGCCATGACCAATGAGGAATTTTTTACCGTTATATTCGCGTTCAATCGGCGCTCGGTGTACTTCCACACCCAATTCTTTCGGGAAATAATCAAACATCCACATATCGTGGTTACCGGTGAAAAAATGTACCGGAATTCCACGATCGGTTAGTTCTGCGATCTTTCCCAGGAAACGCGTGTATCCTTTTGGAATGGCGTGTTTATATTCAAACCAGAAATCGAAAATATCCCCAACCAGGTATAACTCACACATGTCATGTTCTACCGATTCTATCCACTCGATAATACGTAATTCCCGATCGCGGGTAGCTTTACCTTGAGGAACTCCCAGATGAAAATCTGAAGCGAAGTAGATACGTTTACCTGCTGGGATCGTCGACATTAAAAACCGAAAATAGTTTTAAGTGCTTGTTCCAATTCCATACCACGCAATTTGGTATCGATGATGTTTCCATCGCGGTCCACCAATACGGTGAAAGGGATTGAGCTTACTTGATACAATTTTGCCACTTCATTGGACCAATACTTCAGATCAGAAACGTGGTAGGGCCAAATCAATCCATCTTTTTCTATGGCTGCTAACCAAGCGTTTTTGTCTTTGTCTAGAGAAACGCTCATAACTGTAAAACCGGCATCCTTGTATTTTTTATACAAGTTCACAACATTGGGATTCTCCTTGCGACATGGTCCGCACCAAGATGCCCAGAAGTCGATCAAAACCACTCTTCCACGTAGATCTTTCAACGAAATCGGATCTCCATTGCGATCTGCCTGTGAAAACAAAGGTGCAGGATTTCCTGATGCCAAAGCATTTGAAGCAGCACGCTTTTTCTGCATTTCCGCAAATTGAAGTTTGGCTGCCTCGACATTCGGAGAACCACTGAATGAAGCGGTCAATTGTTTCATGATTGATTCGTATGTTGGATATTCCTTCTCCGTATCCAAAGTGCTCAAAACAGGTAACAAAGCCGGTGAATTTGTGTTTTTTGCAACAAAAGACGTGCGATAGCTTGTGAATTGGAAGTAAACCTGCTGAAAGCTTTGATTGATTGCCTCTGCATTTTCCGGATTGCGACGTATCATGGCTGATGCACTATCTTTCTTCGCTTGAAAACGTTGCATTTCCAAAACAAATTCATTCAGAGCTACACTCTCATCACTTCCTGTGATGTTATGGAACGCAAATATGTTCTTGCCATCCGCATTTAATTTGATCACTGATTTGTCGCGCAGGATCAAGTTGATATGTTGGTTGCCAATACGTAAAACATAATAATCTTGAACCGGTAAAGTTCCTTTTAATAGGTAATCACCTTTCTTGTCCAATTTTCCACGTAAATGGTCAACGTAATGATTCCCGTAAAACTGAGAAATGAATATGCTGTCTCGATTCGTATTAAAAATGTTCCCCGAAACTTGTACCTGAATGCTTTGTGCCAAAGTGACACCGGTTAATAGTAAAAATGTAGTTAATGCTCTCAATTTCATAAGTCTCATTATTTGGACAATACTTCTTCCAATTTCCGTTCCAATTGTTCACCGCGAAGACCAACTCCAATGATATTGCCATCTCTGTTCAACAAAACAGTATAGGGAATACTTTGGAATCCATACTGCTGTGTAAGCGGTGTCTGCCATCCCATGAGATCAGAAACGTGATTCGGCCAGATCAGACCATCCTTCGCGATTGCATCTTTCCATGCTTTCGGGTCTTGGTCCAAGGAAACAGAGAAGACCTCAAATCCCTTTGACTTGAATTTCTTGTAAAGACGAACCACATTCGGGTTTTCTTTACGACACGGACCACACCAAGATGCCCAAAAATCTACAAGGACAACTTTGCCTTTCAAGGCTGAAAGACGTAATTCTTTGCCATTCGGATCTTTCATGGCAATTTCCGGAGCTGCCATTGTTCCGGACGCCATCGTTTGGTATTGATTAAATCCATCCTCTACCATTGCCACCTGATCGCTCAATACTTGAGTGATCGGAGATTCAGGATGCTGACGACGGTAGGCTTGTTCCATTTTTTTCAAGAGATCCATATTCTTTGGGTCCCATCCGTCAAATCCTGTTTCAGGAGCAGGCAATAAGGTACTTGTGAAAATGATATTCACGGTATTCCCCGGATCTTTCTCTACTTGTTTTTGAACATAGGTATCAATGGGTTTGCGCAATTCACGGAATATCGCCATTTGCTTGGAAGGATCTGTTTCTTTTGGCAACAATTCCATTTGTTTCTGTGCAAAATCATTGAATAATTTCATGTATTGCATCAATGGTGCTGCCCATTTTGGTCCTTTGATAATTGGAGCTACATTGAAGGTTCTTAAGTCTCCATTGATCGTCACCTTATCGTTCAGATCAAGCGGTAGTGCAATTGTGTTTCGCTGATCTTTACCAACCGTCATGGTATACAAGCCCATCCCGGGGATATTTCCATCCAAAGAATATTTACCATCAATATCTGTCATCACTTCCGCAACTGGAATGGTTCCGCGCTCGGATTGTGCTTCGATCTTAATTTTCAATAAACTCGCGCCTTTGATCTGACCTTCGATGTGAAAGTTCTTCTCCAGATTGTCTTCGGCTTGTTCTTCTCCATTACCACAAGCGGTAAGGACTACTCCCAAAACCAATGCAAAAAATAAACGCATATTTACGATTGAATTAGTTGTCTCAATAATTGATTCGCTGCTTTCGGATCCGCTTTTCCACCAGAAACCTTCATGATCTGACCCATAAAGAATCCAGTCAATTGATTTTCTCCAGCTTTAAATCGTGCATATTCATCCGGACATTGCTCGAACACTTGCAAAATGATCGCTTTCAAACTTCCCTCATCGGATTCCTGAATAATGTTCAATTGCTGAGCCAATGTCTCAACGCTCATCTCCGGATTTTCCAATAAGGCCGGGAACAATTTCTGAGAAGCTGCAGAATGCGAAACTTTTCCGGAATCGATAATGGCAATTACGGCTGCTAATTGCTTTCCAGACACCGGGAAATCTTCCATTTCCAAACCGTTCTGGTTTAAGTAGGATTTCACATCTCCCATAACCCAGTTCGCAGCCGACTTGAAGTTCGTTGTATTTGCTATAACCTCTTCGTAATACAAGGCAACGGCTTTGCTATCTGTCAAAATTCCTGCGTCGTATTCCGAAAGGCCCAGTTGATCCGTGTATTTCTGGAATAATTCACGTGGTAGTGCAGGCATTTTAGCCTTTACTAGATCCACATAAGTCGCATCCACAACGATTGGTTGTAAGTCCGGCTCCGGGAAATAACGGTAATCGTTCGCAGCCTCTTTCGTACGCATCGAGATCGTAATTCCTTTCAATGCGTCGAAACTGCGTGTTTCCTGAGTCAATTTTTCGCCATTTTCAATAGCTTCGATCTGACGTTTGATCTCAAAGTCGATCGCGCGTTGCACGTTGCGGATCGAGTTCATGTTCTTAACCTCCACTTTTGTTCCGAATGCTTCTGCACCTTTCAAACGTACAGAGATATTGGCGTCACAACGCAGAGACCCCTCTTCCATGTTTCCGTCACAAATGTCCAGGTAGCGCACCAAGCGTCGCACTTCCGTAACGTAGTTGTATGCTTCCTGACTGCTGCGTATATCCGGTTCAGAAACGATCTCTAAAAGTGGCGTTCCTGCACGGTTCAAATCCACCAAGGTATCGTATAGATCCACATCGTGGATACTCTTTCCGGCATCTTCTTCCATGTGGATACGCGTCAATCCTATGCGCTTGTCCTGACCCTGATCATCTTTGATGAACAATTGTCCGCCGGTACAGATCGGGGTAGTATCCTGTGTGATCTGGTAACCTTTAGGAAGATCCGGGTAGAAATAGTTCTTACGAGCAAAATGCTGATATTCTGCGATCGTAGCGCCACATGCCAACCCGAGACGAACGGCATACTCGATCGTACGCTTGTTCATTACCGGTAATGTTCCAGGATGACCAAGTGTTACCACGCTCACGTTTGTGTTCGGGTGAGCCCCGTATTCATTGATATCAGAAGAGTAGGCTTTCGTTTTGGTAAGCAACTGCGCGTGCACCTCCAAACCAATTACAGCCTCGTATTTATCGTAAATGGACATTGTATTGAATAATGAACTGTAAATTTCGCCTTTTTTCACCGAATATTGGCTGTTGAGTAGTTGTTTTTTATGAGAAACCAGTTAAAAATGCTTTAAAAACACCTCTTTCAATTTTCTCAAAATAAAAATGCCCCGCATCGGCAGGGCATTTTGGTAATGTTTCGAGTGATATTCTTACAAACGTGCGATCAATTGACTCATGATCAGGGTCATTTTTGGCTCTTGACGGCTCGCAACTTCGATCACATCTTGAACACTTACTTTCTGGATCTTTCCAGGAACACCCAAATCTGTAATGATCGAAATCGCGAAACATGGGATCTCCATGTGTCGAGCTACGATCACTTCTGGAATTGTTGACATACCAACAGCATCAGCACCAATAGCTCGTACATAGCGGTATTCAGCCGGAGTTTCTAAAGTTGGTCCTGTAAGCGCAGCATAAGTTCCTACAGAAACGCGAATGTTGTTCTCAGCGGCAATAGTTTTAGCCAAATCGATCATTCCTGCATCATAGGGATCAGACATGTCTGGGAAACGTGGCCCCAATTCATTATAGTTCTTACCGATCAATGGGTGAGCAGGGAACAAGTTGATGTGGTCGTCCAAGATCATGATCTCACCGATCTCAAAATCCGGATTTACACCTCCTGAAGCATTGCTTACGAACAAACGCTCAATTCCTAATGCTTTGAAAACACGAACAGGGAAGGTAACTTGTTGCATTGTATACCCTTCGTAGTAGTGAAAACGACCTTGCATTGCAACGACAGATTTTCCACCCAATTTTCCGAAGATCAATTTTCCGGAGTGACTCTCAACGGTTGATACCGGAAAGTGTGGGATGTCTTGGTAAGGAATCTCATCAATCACCTCGATCTCTTTAACCAATCCTCCTAAACCAGTTCCTAAAATGATCCCGATTGTCGGTTTTACTTGTGTGCGTGAGTGGATAAACTCAACCGCCTCTTTCATTTGTTCTAACAACATATGCGTTCAATGTATCAATTAAGTCTTGTTCACGATCGAAGCGCAAAGTCATTTCCTGAACGAAACAGGGACATCCACATTGTTGCAGTGCTGCTTTCCAGGGTATCAGTCGAACCGCATCTTTTTCAGTAGTGACTATGGCACACGAACGTCCGGCAAAAGTAGCAACTTTTTGTACAATTCGTTGAATGTCGGCTGCGTCAAACGCATGATGATCCGGGAACTGAAGCGTTGTTACGTTCTGATTTGCAGATAAAAAACGATTTAGGGGTTCGGGTTGTGCAATGCCGGTAACCAATAAAATTTCGTCAACATTTTTCCAGTCTTCTCCAAAAAGCCCTTTTTTATCTCCGTAAATGATCTCCGAAAAAAATATTTTGTCTTCGGATAAAGGGATGCGGTCATAAAAAACTTGTTTTTGAGCAGGACTTAGATTACTCGGTGATTTGGTTACCAGAACCAGATCGGCTCGTTTTATGCCAGAACGTCCTTCGCGTAGATTTCCAGCTGGAAAGGGAAAATCCCTGAAAACAGGTCGGTCGTAGGTCATTAGCAGAATATTCAAACCTGCTTTAACCGCTCGGTGCTGGTACGCATCGTCTAAAATGATCAAGGAGTCATCGTAATTGTCTCGGATATACTGCACCCCAATACTGCGTTTTTCAGCAACGATTACCGGAACATTTCCCTGGAAACGGTTGAAGTACATCAAGGGTTCGTCGCCTATTTCTTCGGCAGTGCTATTGGAATTTGCTTCCAGAAGTCCTTTGGTTGCTCTTCCGTAACCACGAGAAAGAATAGCTGGATGTTGTTCTGCAAATTTTGCTGCCAGAAAAGCCGTAAACGGCGATTTACCGGTGCCTCCAACAGTAATATTCCCAACACAAATCGATTTTCCCGGGATTTCAAGCGATTTTTTAATCCCCCAATCGAAGAATTTGTTCCTGAACCAAGTGATGCACGCATAGATCAGCGAGAACGGTAAAAGGATCAATCGTAGGGATTTCATGGTCTAAAAATAGGAAAAATCAGTCAGGAACCGTGTGTTTGTTCTCCACAACAACTATCCAGCTCTCCTGAACAAACACTTGTAATCCTGACTGATTTCCTTAACTAAACTGCAAACTATCACTGCCACTTTACGGACGGTGAGAACCTAACAAACCTGTGAATAGTGGTATTATACCTGTTTATGAACTTACATCCACTTTGAAGAGAATTTGTTAAAGTCTTCTCTTACTTCGTTGAACACCTTTTCAAAGCTGTTTACCAAATCTTGTTCAACAGCGTGGTATTCCACTTTGCGGTGATCCACAGCAACCGGATTGCTTTTGATTTCTTCCAGCAAAGATTGTTCGTGTTCACGCACTTTATGTGCGATTTCATCAATATTATTGCGTTGAATGATAAACTGATTTTGGAAGCGCTCCACTTCAGCTAATACCTCTTGCGCATTGTTTTTTGTTGCTAACTCCTCCAAACGGCCTTTCAGAATGGAGATTTCATCTTTGTAAAAATCCAACTTTTTCAACCATTCTGTGTTTTCCTCGTGCTGCTTGTAAATTGACTCATTCGTTGCCATACTCATTCTTTATTAAATCGTGTTTTAAGTTGTTGTCCTCCGACATCACAAAGGTTTGAAAAGTACCGAACGAAAAACATGATTTTGATCAGGAAAGAATATGATTTTAGGTCATAAAAGCAATGGTGATGAAGCTATTTACTTACCTTAGATTCTATAAAAAATTGTAGCTTTGTTCCATGTCAAAAGTGAAAGAGATTCTACAGTTCTTCAACGGACTAGCTCCCTTTGCATATCAAGAGTCTTATGATAACTCCGGTTTGTTGGTTGGTGATCCAGATCAGGAGGTGAAAGGCATTCTTGTTGCGCTGGATATGACAGAAGAAGTGGTAGCAGAAGCGGTGGCCTCCGGAGCAAACGTTGTTGTTGCGCATCATCCGATCATATTCAAGGGATTGAAACGACTTACCGGTTCAACTTACGTAGAGCGAACAGTAATAGAAGCCATCCGGCAAGGGGTTGCGTTGATCGCAGTACATACAAATGCGGATAATTATCGCTTTGGGGTCAATCACATTATTTCTGAAAGATTGGGTCTACAGAACACACGTGTTTTGGTTCCGCAAGAAGCAAGCTTGCTGGGATTGAGTGTTTTCGTTCCAGAGACACACGCTGAATCCTTACGTGTGGCTTTGGGTGAGGCCGGGGCCGGATCAATCGGAGAATATGACCAATGCAGTTTTAGTTCTCTCGGATTAGGGCGCTTCCGACCCTCGGAAAAAGCCAATCCACATATAGGAAAAGCGGGTGAGTTGGAATCTGTTGCCGAAGAGCGCGTTTCAGTGATCTTGGAAAAACACCAATTAAGTAACGTTTTGAATGCCATGGTGGCCAGTCATCCTTACGAAGAAGTAGCGCACGAAATCGTTGCGTTGAACAATGAAAATCAGTACGTGGGCAGTGGTATGGTAGGTGAATTATCGGAGCCGATGCAAACACTTGATTTTTTAAAATTCGTAAAGGAAACTTTTCATTGCGGGGCAATTCGTTATACCAATCCTGTGAAAACCCAAGTGCAACGCATCGCGGTTTGCGGCGGTTCAGGGAGCTTTTTATTGGGTGCAGCAAAGCGCGTTCAAGCGGATGTGTTCGTTACTGCAGACTTTAAATACCATGAATTTTTTGATGCAGAAAAACGCATTGTGATTGCAGATATTGGACATTTTGAGTCTGAACAATTCACTTCGGCTTGGTTTGTTGAGGTTTTGAACAAAAAATTTACTACTTTCGCGGTTCGTTTAGCGAATGTGAATACGAATCCGATAAATTATCTCTAAGAGTATGGCTGCAAAGGCAAGTACAAAAGAAACTACAATTGCTGAAAAGTTAGATGCATTATATGCATTGCAAAAAATTGATTCTCAAATCGATAAAATCAGAACGGTACGCGGAGAGCTGCCACTGGAGGTACAGGATTTAGAGGACGAAATCGAAGGTCTTGAGACGCGCATTAAAAAGATGCAAGACGAGGCAAAGGAGTTGGAAACTGAGGTCACTGATCGTAAAAATGCGATCAAGGATTCAGAAACAGCTATTGCCAAGTTTAAAGAGCAACAAAATAACGTACGTAACAACCGCGAATTCGAGTCGTTGGCAAAGGAGATCGAGTTTCAAGATCTTGAAATGAAATTGCACGATAAGCGTATTAAGGAAGCTAAAGCCAAGATTGCATCTAAGAAAGAGGTGTTGGACGAAGCGAAAGAGCGCTTGGAAATGCGCAAAGGCGATTTGAAAGAGAAGAAAGGTGAATTGGACGAGATCGTTGCAGAAACTCAAAAAGAAGAAGAAACCTTACTTGAGGCATCTAACAAAGCGAAAGCTGCTATTGATGATCGTTTGATCGCGGCATATGACCGTTTACGTACCAATGCAAAGAATGGATTGGCTGTGGTAGGTGTTGATCGCGACTCTTGTGGAGGTTGCTTTAACAAGATCCCGCCTCAACGTCAATTGGACATTCAAACTAAGCGCAAAGTGATCGTTTGTGAGCACTGTGGACGTATCTTGGTTCCAACAACAGAAGAAGCATAATCATCATTGAATGATATATTAAAGGGTCGGTAAATACCGACCTTTTTTTATGCCTAAATTGTTTAATAGGCAAGATCAACGGATTTTATGATTTCCATGCATTTTGACGCGTGCACTTTTCGTATTTTTGCACCTGATATTTTAGAATTTCCTATTCATGGATAAATTGGCAAAAGCATTGCTTTCAATGCGCGCAATGGCAGTTGGAATGTTTATTTTCCTCTCAGGTATAGCTGTTGCAACCTTCATCGAGTCTGATCAAGGGATTCAGGCTGCCAAATTGTGGGTTTATAATGCGCTTTGGTTCGAGATCTTAATTCTGTTCTTAACAATAAATATGGTGGCGAATATTTTCCGCTACCGTATGTGGAGCCGTGAAAAGATCGCA